>CABRZK010000148.1 GCA_902475415.1 uncultured Eubacterium sp. | reverse complement strand
CCGCAAATACAAGGGCCGCTTTCACATCAATAGTAAATGCCATAACCATTGCTCCGATAACGACAAACGGAGATCGAAGCAGCAGACGCAGCGTCAGATTGACGCCGTTTTGCACCTGGTTCATATCACTTGTCATACGTGTGATCAATGTCGATGTTCCCTGCGTATCCAACTCCGCATAGGATAATTTCTGGATGTGTGCAAACAGCACATGACGGATTCTGGTGACAAATCCAACTGCCGCTTTCGCCGCAAAATACTGTGCCGTGATGGAAAATGCCAGACCAATCATTCCAAGCAAAACAAGAACGAGGCACATCTTTGCGACGTAGCCCCGATCCTGATTTCCGATACCGGTATCAATAATGGCCGCAACAACCAGAGGCACAAATAATTCCAGTGTGGCCTCCAGAAGTTTAAACAGCGGTCCAAGTACCGATTCTTTTTTATAATCTTTTAAATAACAAAGTAACTTCTTCATACTGTTTTGAATTTCTCCTTTGCCGATATACTAGTTGTTGACACGATGATGAACCGGAATTGTTTTTTCCGTAATCGGATAGAAGGAATATCCATTATTTTTTCCATATGTGATAATACTCTGTAATGCATCCGCGGATGTCTGTTTTGCCGAAGTATCATGCATCAGGACAACGTTGCCGCGACCATGCTTGAAACCACTGGTTACATTCGAAATAAGAATGTTTGCCGGACGGTTATTTTTTTCCGCATCTCCGGAAGATACATTCCAGTCCATATACATGAGATCGGCATCTGTCACTCGCTGTACCAGCTGGGACATAACACCCTTGCAATATTTTGCACTGACTGTATTGGAACTTCCACCCGGGAAACGAATGACAAAAGCATCGTATCCGGTATCTTCCTTCAGCTTGTTTTTCAGCTTGTTTATATTTTCCATAAATGCATCTGCCGATGTATAGATAGCACTGTATTCATGGGAATAACCATGAATTCCGATGGTATGACCTTCGTCGATCATACGCTTGATAATTGGCAGCTTATCCTCATCATAATCACAGATAAAGAATGTCGCCTTAATGTTGTTCGCTTTCAATGTATCCAACACACGGACGGTAACATCCGAACTTGGTCCGTCATCAAAAGTCAGATACACGGCATCTTCCTGGCTGACATCCGTCTTCTCCACTGTCACTGTGCGAGTTACCTGAGAGGAATTGCCACTGGAATCTGTCGCTGTATAAGTCACCGTATAGGTGTCTGCACGGTATACATCCACATAACCGCTTTTTACAATATTTGCTGTAATATCTCCGTCACGGTCGTCGGTAGCCGTCGCTCCCGGATCTTCATATTTTTCCTGTTCTTTGATGGTTACCTGCTCATCCCCGTTCAACGTGATCACCGGAGCGGTCGTATCAGGCAGACATACTTCACGTTCTGCAGTGGAAGTATTGCCATGGTCGTCTGTCACCTCATAAGTGACTTTCATTGTATAATCATTGACCTTTTCTTTTGTGATCTTCACGTTTTTGGATACATCACCGTCACAGTTATCAGTGGCGGTCACTCCACTTTCTTTGTATTCATCAAAGCTGTTTACCACTACTTTGGCATCGCCATTTAAAGTAATCACCGGTCCGGCGTGATCAACGACTTCCACCGTACGCTGTTTGGATACTTTTCTCTTTTTGTATTTGAGCTTATATTCCACATGATAGGTGCCAAGCTTTGAGGTGTTCACATTGCTGGTGGCTGCCACCAGGTTGCTGATATCCTCATCCTTGACGCTTGCCTTTGCTCCCGGATCCGTAAATTCACTACCACATTCCACCTGCATCGTATCATCACCATTCAATGTGATGATCGGGCTGCCACCCACCAGTGGACTGATGGCGAGTATAAAGATACAAAGCCCGATCAGTACAAGCACTGCTGCACCCATCAAGCGTTTTTCCCTCTCATCCTGAAATGCTCTGTTTATAATTTCTCTGATTTTATCCATTCTCAATGTCCCTTAGTATCTCCTTTTATCTATATGCATCAAACGGGTATTCATGCCCGCAACCTATCATAGCACAGTTTGAGAGAAAAATCCTTTAAGTTTGTGTTAAGATTTGTTATCAAAATCAGGTAATTTTAACATGTTTTTCCAATATAAATACAGATGTGCGTTCTCCGCAAACGTTCTGCGGAATATACCGTAATTTTCTGAAAAATATATCCGCTTACACTGACCGGAATTTTGCTCTAGGTCCCCATCTATTCGGTTTGAATGTTTATCAGCTGATACAGGAAATTGCTTCCCTGACATTCGATACTCCGATGAGTCGGATTCCATCGGTACGCACCTCATCCGTCAGAGATACTTTCGGAAGGATACAGGTCTCAAATCCCAGTTTTTTTGCCTCCTGCACCCGCTGTTTTGCCATGTTGACCGCACGCACTTCACCGCTGAGTCCCACTTCACCAAAACAGATGGTCTTATCAGAAATAGCCAGTTCCCTGTAACTGGAAACGATGGCCAGAATAATTCCCAGATCGATGGCTGGTTCATTCATCCGGATTCCGCCTGCAATATTGATATAGGCATCACAGGAGGAAAGGGGCAGTCCTGCTCTTTTTTCCAGAACTGCCATCAGCAGATTCACTCTGTTCAGATCTGCGCCTGCTGCGGTTCTGCGGGGCAGACCAAATCCCGTCTTGCACACAAGTGCCTGAATTTCCAGCAGAATCGGTCTGGTTCCTTCTATGGAACAGGTGACGATAGAACCGGAAGCACCTTCCGGACGTCCGTTCAGCATATATTCCGAAGGATTTTTCACCTCCACCAGTCCGATCTGCTGCATTTCAAAGACACCGATTTCGTTCGTCGAACCGAAACGGTTTTTGACTCCACGCAAAATGCGGTATGCCGCATGGCGGTCTCCCTCAAAATATAACACGGTATCTACCATATGTTCCAGAACACGCGGGCCTGCCACTACACCCTCCTTGGTCACATGACCGACGATAAAAATCGTGATTCCCAGTGATTTCGCCAGCTGCAACAGAAGTGCCGTAGCCTGACGCACCTGAGATACGCTTCCCGGCGCAGAATTCACGTCTTCGCTGTACATGGTCTGAATGGAGTCGATCACGACGACTCTTGGTTTCTTTTTACGCAGCACAGCTGCGATATCAGACAGGTTTGTCTCACAGAAAAGCTCCAGTGAATCTGTAAACGTGCCAATCCGTTCTGCACGGATCTTGATCTGCTGTGGAGATTCCTCCCCGGAAATATATAATACACTGTGCTTTGCATCTGCCAGGTTTTTGCAGACCTGAAGCAGAAGGGTGGATTTGCCGATTCCCGGATCACCGCCCACCAGAACCAGCGACGCCGGTACGATACCTCCGCCCAGTACCCGGTCCAGTTCACCGATTCCCGTGGTAAACCGCTCCTGATCTGTCATTTCCACTCTGGACAGTGGCAGTGGTTCTGCCACCTGACTGCTTCTTCTGCTGCTCACGCTGATGCCTGCATGTTTTTCTTCTGCCGGTTCTTCTACAAAGGTGTTCCACTCACGGCATCCCGGGCACTGTCCCATCCATTTTGCTGACTCATACCCACACTGCTGGCAGAAAAAAAGTGTCTTTTTTGCTTTTGCCATACTTATTTACAAAATCTCCTTATATTGTATATACGCCCGGAATCTTTTTTAACAAAGAATCCCGGGAGTACCTTCGTGCTTATGCCTGCTGAAATACGATTTCATCCTTTTTCACGCGGACAGATACTGCATCTCCTTTACGGATTTCTCCGGCAAGCAGTGCATCTGCCAGGGCATCTTCCAGTTTCGTCTGAATCATCCGGCGCAGAGGGCGTGCCCCGTATTTCGGGTCATACGCCTTATCCACAATATACTGACGTACCGCATCTGTGATCTTTAACTGAATATCAAGCTGTTCTCTGCAACGCTGCTGCAGTTCCTTTGTCATAATTCCGACAATCTGTTTCATATGATCCTTGGTCAGGGCATGGAACACGATGACTTCATCAATACGGTTCAGAAATTCCGGTTTGAAAATATGACGCACTTCTTCCATTACATTTGATTTCATCCGGTTATAATCTGCTTTTTCGTTCTGCTCTGTGGCAAAACCGAGCTTTTTCGGCTCGATGATGTCATAATAATAATCGTATTTTTAAAATCCACCTTACGTCCCTGAGCGTCTGTAATATGACCATCATCCAGCACCTGAAGCAGCATATTAAATACATCCGGATGTGCTTTTTCGATTTCGTCAAATAAAATAACGGAATACGGATGTCTGCGGACTTTCTCGCTGAGCTGTCCGCCCTCTTCGTATCCCACATATCCAGGCGGAGATCCGATCATTTTGGATACACTGTGTTTTTCCATATATTCTGACATATCGACCCGGATCATTGCGTCTTCCTGGCCAAATACTGCCTCTGCCAGTGCCTTTGATATCTCTGTCTTGCCCACACCGGTTGGTCCCAGAAACAGGAAGGAGCCCACTGGTCTGGACGGATCCTTAAGGCCGACTCTGCCACGTCTGACTGCCTTTGCCACCGCGGAAATTGCTTCATCCTGTGCAATGACACGTTTGTGCAGAGTTTTTTCCAGGCGCTGCAGACGCGCTGCTTCGCCTTCTGTCAGACGTTTCACCGGAATATGGGTCCAGTCAGACACCACATCTGCCACTTCATTTTCTCCGACAAGAATCTTCTTGTTCCGCATGCTGCGGCGATATTTACCGACTGCCTGATCATACGCATCCTGTTTCTTCTGTTTTTCACGGCGGATTTCTCCTGCCTGCTGCAAATCTCCTGCGATAACTGCTTCTTCCAGATCTTCATCCATGGAAAGTAGCTCCGCTTTCATTTTTTCTAACTGTGCAGGTTTATCCATCGTTCCGATATGTGCTTTGGATGCGGCTTCATCCATCAGATCAATGGCCTTATCCGGCAGAAACCGATCGCTGATATAACGTTCTGATAATTCTGCTGCTGCCCGCAGTCCATCTTCTGTAATGGTCACATGATGGTGTTGCTCATACTGTGGACGCAGTCCGCGCAATATCTCAATCGTCTGTTCCACCCCTGGTTCTTCCACTATCACCGGCTGAAAACGTCGTTCCAGCGCGGCATCTTTTTCTATATGCTTGCGATATTCCTGAATGGTTGTCGCACCGATAATCTGAATCTGGCCTCTGGAAAGTGCCGGTTTCATGATATTGGAAGCATCCAGCGCCCCTTCTGCGCCACCTGCACCGATGATCGTATGCAGCTCGTCAATAAACAGAATGATATTTCCTGCCTGCTGTACTTCCTGCATGATTCCTTTGATACGTTCTTCAAATTCACCACGATATTTCGTTCCTGCCACCATACCGGACACATCCAGGGTAAGGATTCTCTTTCCCTGCAGATGTTCCGGGACTGCATCCGCTGCCACGCGGGCTGCCAGACCTTCTACGATAGCTGTCTTGCCCACGCCAGGCTCTCCGATCAGGCATGGGTTGTTTTTGCCACGCCGGCTTAAAATCTGTATCAGCCGCTGCAGTTCTTCCATGCGTCCCACCAGCGGATCCAGCTCTCCTGCATCTGCCCGGGCGGTGAGATCTGTGGTATAAGTATCAAGCAGCGTATTTTTCACAGCTTCTGTCTGCTGTCCGGTACGGAACTGTTTATTCTCTTCTCTGGAAAACAGCTGTTCCTTGCCCATTGCCGCCAGTATATCCACATATATTTTGCCCAGATTGACATTCATGGCAAGTAAAAGTCTGGCCGCCGCACTGTTGCGATGCTCTATAATGGAAAAAAGCAGATGCTCTGTTCCCACTTCTTCACTTTCAAATCGCTCTGCCACTTCATATGCTTCTTCTATGATTGCGCGGCTTTCCGGTGTGAGTAACTCTTCTTCCGATTCGGTCCCTGCCTCTGCCGGCAGTGCAAGTTCATGAATCAATGCCAGAATATCCTCACGATTTACCGATAGTTGCTGTAACACCTGTGCTGCCACGCCATGCTCTTCCAGCAAAAGTCCGGCCAGCAGGTATTCACTTCCCATATGGAGCTGATTTTCCCGGCCCGCCAACTGTTCTGCCAGACGCATAGCCTTACGTGCCTGTCTGGTAAATCCTTTATACTGCATATTATTTCCTCCAACTACTCTTCGTACTCATTAAATATCTCATCCACAAGTTCATGGACTTCAGCGCGGGTAATGCCTTTGCAAAAACCACGGGCAAGTACTACCCGCAGGCTGTCCCGCATCTCTTCTTCTGCTTTTAACCGATCAATATCCAATGCAATTACGGTGCCACGACGTCTGTCCAGACGAAGCAGTCCCTCCTGACGCAATACCGAATACGCCTTGTTTACCGTATGCATATTAATTCCTATCTC
>CABRZK010000147.1 GCA_902475415.1 uncultured Eubacterium sp. | reverse complement strand
TTTCGATCTCAAATTTACCAAAGATTTACCAATATTTCTGGAGAGTCAGACTTGCGATTCTAATACCAGAATAAGGAGATCAATACTATGACTGAGATGAAGAAACACATTTATGATGAGAGCAATGGCCTTTGGTATGCACTCATTGGCGATTATTATATTCCGGTTCTCACCATGTCCTCCAAGGAACAGCGCCCCATTGGTAAATGGGGACGGATGTACCGGGACTACATAAAAGAGCATCGTCCGATCCTCTTTACTGATCTTGTTCTCAGCGGTCAGCTCTGGTCACACCTCGCTGATCTGAACGAACAGGTGCAGGAGCGGTTGTCCCTGATTATTGAGCAGATGAAGGCCACTGAGGGCGTGACCGAGGAAATGAAGGCAGCCGACCAGATGGCATGGGTTAGTGCTATGAACAGCATCCGCAACCGGGCAGAGGAAATCATCCTCCGGGAACTGATTTACGGGGAGGATGTGGCATGAGACTACTGGAAGAATTTTGGTACGGCAACATTGAGCCAACGGATTACGACACATCTTCCTGTAAGGAATACAAGAAATTACTGGAACTGATTTGCAGAAACGAAGAAAAACTCCAAGCCACCTTTACAGATGAGCAGAAAGAGTTGTTCGCCAAATATACAGACTGTATCCGAGAGTGTCAAACCATAACAGACTGCCTGCTGTTCCAGCACAGCTTCAAGTTGGGAGCAAGGATGATGTTAGAAGTAATGGAAGAATAGATTATAGACTAAAACCAGACTGGATGTTATTTCGTAAGAGGTGGCATCCAGTCTTTTATACAGTGTGAAAACCAGTTTCCTCGAAAAAGGCTGACCTTTTGACAATTAATGTGCCCTCAGGTATTGAGAAAATCGAAATTATGTGCTATACTGATGAAAATTCAGCATTTACTGAAATAAATTCACTTAAAACTGATTTCAAAGAAGTAGTTTCATACATTGCAGACGAGGTGTGAAGGATGGCAGTAAGTTATAAGAAATTGTGGAAACTATTGATCGACAGAGATATGAAGAAGAAAGATTTGTGCGCTGCTGCCGGAATCAGCCATGCATCTATGGCAAAGCTTGGTAAGAACGAAAATGTTACCACGGATGTGCTCGTAAAAATCTGTACAGCACTACAATGTGACATAGGTGATATTATGGAGTTGACTCCAGAAATCTCAAAGTAAAGGAGGCGAGTACATTGGCTGAACA
Organism: uncultured Eubacterium sp.; assembly: GCA_902475415.1. Lineage (GTDB taxonomy): Bacteria > Bacillota > Clostridia > Lachnospirales > Lachnospiraceae > Eubacterium_I. Next base: position 5,186 of record CABRZK010000147.1, on the reverse strand, counting down.
AGCGCTCAAAAAAGCAATTCCCGTACAGGCAAAGCCCATATTGAAATGGGCTGGCGGAAAGACACAAATGTTAGGCGATCTCATTCCCAAAGTACCCACTTCCTATGGTCGCTATATTGAACCGTTTTTCGGCGGTGGTGCAATGTTCTTTGCGCTTCAACCCGAAAATGCCGTGATCGCAGATAGCAATCCGGAGCTTATCAATATGTATCGTCAAGTTGCAGATCATGTTGATGAAGTGATCAATTATTTGAAAAAATACGAAAACACCAGTGAAATGTTTTATGCTGTCCGCAGTCTTGAATGGACTGCGTTACCTAAGGAAGAAGCAGCTGCAAGAACAATTTTTCTGAATAAAACCTGTTTCAACGGTCTGTATCGTGTCAATAAGCAGGGGCAGTTTAATGTTCCCTTCGGAAAATATAAGAATCCCAAAATCTGCGACGAAGAAGGTTTGCGAGCTGCGTCGGAGGTTTTAAAAAAGGCGGAGATCCTGTGCGGAGACTATCTCTTGGTCTTGGAGCATTACGCACAGCCGGGTGACTTTGTTTTCCTCGATCCTCCATACCTTCCAATCTCTGAATATTCTGATTTCAAGCGTTATACCAAGGAACAGTTTTACGAAGAAGATCATGTGGAACTGGCGAAAATGATTATGAAACTGCATGAGCGTGGGTGCCATGTCATTTTGACAAACTCTAATCATCCGCTGGTACATGAACTCTATGCACCGTTTACCATTGATGTAATCCAAACTAAGCGGCACATTTCCTGTAATGGCAGTACAAGAAAGGGCGAAGATGTAATTGTAACAATCCCGCCCAAGCAGCGCACATTGATCAAATTGGTGTCTAAGCCGCTGCCGGAACAGGTATCTGCATATCCTCCTACCCGTTTTATGGGTTCCAAGAGCAAGCTGCTTTCTGAGATTTGGTCTGTTGCATCGCAGTTTAATGTGAATACTGTGGTTGATTTATTCTCTGGCTCCGGAATCGTAGGCTATATGTTTAAGGCACAGGGGAAATCCGTTATCAGCAATGATTACATGGCCATGTCCGCAACATTTACAAAAGCCATGGTGGAGAACAACACCGTTACCTTGCCCTTGGATGAAGCCAAACAGCTTCTTGTTACCCATAAGGAATCAGACCATTTTGTGTCTACTAAGTTCCAGGGCTTGTACTACACTGACGAAGAAAATGACCTGATTGATACGCTCCGTACCAATATTGCGGCAATCCGTGACCCTTATAAACACGCCATCGCAATGACGGCTCTTATTCGTGCCTGCACAAAGAAGCGTCCGAGAGGTATTTTTACCTATACCGGTCACAGATATGATGATGGACGGAGGGATTTGCAAAAATCCCTTGCAGAACAGTTCCTTGATGCTGTAGAAGCCGTAAATAGTGCTGTATTTGACAATGGAAAAGTGAATCGTTCCAAGCATGGCGATGCCATGGATTTGCGAGTTGAACAAGCTGATTTGGTATATATTGACCCGCCATATTACTCGCCGCTTTCTGATAACGAATACGTGCGCAGATACCATTTCGTAGAGGGATTGGCCCGTGATTGGAATGGCGTGGAGATTCAGGAGCATACGCAGACGAAAAAGTTCAAATCGTATCCTACACCCTTTTCTACTCGCAAGGGAGCAGCAGATGCGTTTGATAAGCTGTTTAAGAAATTTGCTAACAGTATTTTGATTGTTTCCTATTCCTCCAATAGTCTGCCTACACAGGACGAGATGGTAGCAATCATGGCGAAGTACAAACAGCATGTAGAAGTAATACCGATAAATTATAAATATTCTTTCGGTAATCAAAATGAAGCTAAGACTCATAGAAACTCTGTTCAGGAGTATTTATTCGTTGGATATTGATTGGAGGTTACAGGATGAACGAAAAGATTGACATTTGGCTGGTTGGCAATACCGGCTTGCGTAACCCTAATCGTATCCAAGATGGTTTCAAAGTATTTGCCGGTTCGCCCTTTGTAGGAAATCTTCACGGAAAAGAAAATGAAATCGGATTTATGAATTACCTGAACGAAAAAGGAATTATCCAGAACGAGGATGGTAAAGACGAATCCGGAAGCCATGCAAGAAAATGGCGTTTGATGTTTGCTAAAAATGGATTTATATACCCTCAAATCAAAAAGAAGGACGGTAACCAAGAGGAGCTTGGTATCCTGGATGACATCACGCCCTTCGGCAGATCGTTTTTGAAAGCCGATACCTATCCTGCGGTGCAGGAATGCTATTTGAGGGCAATGAGCGTAGAACAGTTTGCTCTGCCTGATGGAATCCACTACTTCTCACCGCTGAGATGGTTGCTGGCTATTATGCTGGAGCTTGAAAAAAGAACTGGAACATCGGAACTCAGCCGCATCGAATTTGCTCTTTGGGGCCACACCACCAATCCGAGCTATAATCTTTCTGAGGTTGTCGATAATATCCTTGACTTACGAAAGCGCAGAGCTGCAGCACCCGCAAAGCGTCCGTTTGATAAAAGAGAAATCGCTGAGCGTGGTAAGAACTATGACAAGAAGGCTGATAACTTCTTAGATTATAGCGATATGAATATGCGCTATCTCCGAATTTCCGGTGTGCTCCAGCGCAAAGGCAGAGGTTTGATTATTGTTCCTACCAAGCACGTATTGGCTGAGCAGCTCGCCAAGAGCACTGCCAGCGCAACTCCGATTATAGAGCAGTATAAACTTCTCTGTAACGGAGCACCGCTGCCTACCGACAATGTTGAAGTTGCAAAGTCCTTACTGGACGATCTGATTAAGCAGATGAAGGAACGGCATATCGCATTTGATATTTCTGATCTGCCGTTGACCACGCCCGCTGAGATCAATATTGCAAGACAACGACTTGAAAATATCCTTGCTCAGACAGATGAAATCCAATATGCCAACGATCAGTGCAATCAGTGGCAAGAGATTGCTGACTATATGTCTCTGCTCATTAAGGGCGGCGGAAAGCTGGTTTACGACGAAGATAATGCCATTGAAGTACCCAAGGATGAAACGCCGGCATATCTTGAATGGACACTCTGGAGAGCTGCGCTTGCAATCGACCACATGATGAATAAACCGTATGAAGTCCGTGGATTCAAGCTGGATTCTGACTTCATGCCTGTTTCGGCAGCTGGCGGTGGCAAGGGTGATCTGTACTGTGAATTCGATGATTTCACAATTCTCACCGAGGTTACAATGTCCACCTCTTCCCGTCAGGAAGCAATGGAAGGTGAACCCGTCAGACGCCATGTATCTGATGCGGTGTTGAAGTACGAAAAGCCGGTGTACGGTATGTTTATTGCGGTCAGAATCGACACCAATACTGCTGAAACATTCCGCCATGGCATCTGGTATGCAAAGGGCGATATGAAGCAACGTCTGGATATTGTTCCTCTGACGCTGGAGCAGTTCCAGAAATACTTTGTTGCAATGTTTGAGGGCAAACAGGCCAAGCCGGAACATCTGCGTGACTTGATTCTGGAATGCGAAACAAAGAGGGACATCCTGGATGCGCCTGACTGGAAGCAGCATATCAACACCGTTGTGACCGAGCGAGCACATGAGGTAAAAACCGGTATAAAGCGTGCCGTTGCTACTGCACCGATTGTTCCTCCCGGAGCCATGGTCAGACATGTGGCATTCGGTGTCGGACAGGTTGTTGGCCTGATGGCGTCTTTCCCGGGTTGCCAAGCCAAAACAATGGAACTGCCATATCTGAGAGGTTTGCCGGACGAGGTATCAATGGAATCCGATGGTAAGACACTTCATCACGAACGGTTCGGTAAAGGTTCTGTACATGCATATATCGTTGTTTTCAAACAATGGATTATGCCTATGTCTTATCCGTCTTCGTTTTCAGACAAATCGATGTTCATTGAGTAGTATTCTTCTCCAAATAGCTAAATTCTAAGTTCATCCGAAAGAGGTGTAAACAAGGTGCCGAACTTAAATTTAATACGTGTTCAGACCAAACTCGACGAATTATTTCAAGGGAAAATAGATCTGTCTGATGTCACTAATCCGGACGAAATAGAAAACAAGTTCTACACAAGGGCTTTAGCGGCAATAGCAGTTGTGATGTGCAGTGGTGTTGATTATGAATTGGCCGCTAAGAGTGTGACAGACGATTACCATGACATGGGAATCGATGCAATCTATAATGACACTGTGCAAAAGAAACTTGTCCTCGTACAGAGCAAGTGGCGCAAAGATGGAACCGGAAGTGTTAGCCAAGAAGAAGCACATACCTTTGCGGAAGGCATAAATAGGATCATAAATCTTGAACTAAGCGGTTGTAACAAAAAGATAGCTGCAAAGCAATCAGAAATTGATGCCGCAATTCGTGATATGGACTATCAGATTGAATCAATTTTCTGTCATACCGGCAGCCAAGGAATGAGTACATACGCACTTCGTCCAATAGATGATTTACTTGGAAAAGCAAATATTACAGGAGCCAACGAGCTGTTGACATTTTCCGAAGTCAAATTGCAAGAAATCTATGAATTTCTGGCTAATGGACAGAATGGCGATAACATCACCCTAAATGATGTTGTTCTAACTAATTGGGGAATGGTTGATACTCCGTTCAAAGCGTATTATGGCTCAATTTCAGTTTCTGCAATAGGCGAATGGTATAACCAGTACGGAAATCGTCTCTTTGCAAAAAATATACGGTATTATAAGGGGAGCACTGAAGTTAATCAGGGTATCAAAGATGTTCTCAAAAATGAGCCTGATAACTTTTTCTACTATAATAACGGTATTAAACTTCTGTGCAAAAAGATCACACGAAAAGCACTGCACGGTACTACACGAGAAATGGGATTATTTGTATTAGAAGGCGTATCCTTGGTAAATGGCGCACAGACCACTGGTACAATAGGAACGATTTTTGCAGAGTCTCCTGAAATTCTCACTTCGGCAAATGTGTTGATTCAAATGATCGATTTAGGTGATTCTGACGAAGCACAGGCTGCACAGATTACGAAGCTTTCAAATACCCAAAATAGAATCGACGGCAAGTATTTTGCGGCGCTTGATCGTAATCAAGAGAGATTGCGAATGGAGTTGAGTTTTGCAGGGATTCAGTATCTGTATAAATCCGGTGCAAAATTAGATGATCTCGAGCACCAAATCACCTTGGACGAAACTATTAT
>CABRZK010000146.1 GCA_902475415.1 uncultured Eubacterium sp. | reverse complement strand
TATCCGAATAGTAGTTGTAGTAGCTGGCACGCTTTTTATCAGTTTTTAGAATCTGATCACGTGCTTTTGCTTCTGTCAATGCATATTTTGATGCTATACGCTTGATACGTTTATCCATATTGGCATGCACAAAAATGCTGATGCAGTTATCAAAATCTGCCAGTGCATAGTCCGCACAACGGCCGATCATAACACAGGGACCTTCCTTTGCAATCTGTTTGATTGCATTGAACTGAGCCAGAAAAACCTTATAATTTAAAGGCATTTCGGTATATCCGGATGCTGCCCCGTTCATGGAATATGTATCCATTACAAGGGAATATAGAAAACTGTTCGTCGGCCTTTCATCGTGATGCTCAAACAATTCCTGGCAGATTCCGCTCTCTTTTGCAGCACGGTCGAGAAGTTCCTTATCATAACATTTTATTCCAAGTTCTTTTGCCAGTTTCTGGCCAATCTCATGCCCGCCGCTTCCATACTGTCGTCCGATCGTAATAATTGATTTACATGTCATATAGAACCACCCTTTCTTTCTGGCAGATAAAATCTGCCGTATTTCTTCTCCTTATAAGAGTGATTATACATCATTGAGCAGACAATTTACAAGCATTTTTTGAATCTTACAAACAATTTCTACATTTTCTGTACTTTATGGAAGTTTATGAAGCAACTCTTCAAAATATGCCGGCAACGGAGCTGAAAACTCCATATATCCTCCGGTAGACGGATGAATAAACCCGATGGTCATCGCATGAAGTGTCTGTCCTTGCAGTTTATAAGGTGATTTTGCCGGACCGTATACCGAATCTCCGAGAAGCGGATGCTGTAGAGAAGCCATATGAACACGAATCTGATGTGTACGGCCGGTTTCCAGCTCACATTCAATATACGTGAACTGTCGGAAACGTTTTAATACCTTAAAATGCGTCACCGCCCGTTTTCCATTCTGCTCATTGATCGCCATCTTCTTTCGATCGGTGGGATTTCTTCCGATCGGTGCATCGATCACACCGGAATCTTCTTTAATCACACCATGTACAATGGCACGGTAACATCTATGGATAGAATGTTCTTTTAATTGTGCTGCAATCACTTTGTGTGCCATATCCGTTTTGCAGACGATCAAAGAGCCTGTGGTATCCATATCAATTCGATGCACAATACCGGGACGCAATACCCCATTGATTCCGGAAAGACTGTCCTTACAATGATACATCAGTGCATTGACCAGTGTTCCGCTGTAATGACCATGAGCCGGATGTACCACCATGCCTTTCGGCTTGTTTACCACAAGGAGATCCTGATCTTCATACAGAATATCCAGCGGAATGTTTTCCGGAACAATATCCGGCTTCTGGGCATCCGGGATTGTAAGTGCGATTTCTTCTTCTCCGGTAATGCGGTAACTCGCCTTGATCGGCGTGTTCTGAATCTGTATCTGATCGTCCTTGAAAAGTTTCTGAAAGAAGCTCCTTGAATACTGCGGAAGCTGAACTGCCAGATATTTATCTGCACGCTCACCAATCGATTCTTCTTCCGGTAATAATATCAGTTCCTGCATAGTTTCTCCTGCAATCTGATTTACGCTTTTTCTGATCCGTGCAGTTTCAGAAAATGAAAATCATCATCCTTATAAATTGTCAGTATCAATATAAACAATACAACCATAGCGACCGTCACATAAATATCTGCAACATTGAAGATTGGAAAATCAATCAACGAAAAATACAGAAAATCAATGACATAGCCGTTAAGCAACCGGTCGATCATATTTCCGATCGCACCTGCCGCAATAAAAACAGCCAGCACTGCAAGCGGACGGTAATGTGCTTCCTTCGGAAAACGGATGAAGCACCATAAAAGTACTGCGAGCACAAAAATAACAATCAGTATAAAGAACCATCTCTGATTTTGCAGTGCTCCAAAAGCCGCTCCTCTGTTTTCAAGATACTGCAGTTCAAAAACACCCGGGATCAGCGAAAATGCTTCTTTTCCTTTTAAACATTTTACCGCAGCAAATTTTGTGACCTGGTCTATAAGAACAAGCAGAAACAGCGAGACAACTGCAACAATAGTCCGATATCCTTTTTTCATAATCTTAACCTTTCTCTGTTACAGAAGCGTAATATTTTCAAGATATTTTACCGCATCTTCCATCTCCTGATCGGTAACACTTCTGTCAATACAGGCATCTCCAATACTGTTTAACAAAATAAATTTTACTTTTCCGGCTTCCATTTTTTTATCAGAACGTGTTGTTGCCACAACCTCTTCCGGTGTCACTCCTTCAACAGATACCGGAAGACCAAAAGCGATATTCGCTTCTTTGATTGCAGTCAGCTCTGCTTCTGTTATCTGTCCACGCCTCATGGAAAGATAGGAAGCCGCCAGACTTCCAAGTGCTACACATTGTCCATGCATCAAAGAGAAGTTTTTTAACTTTTCAATGGCATGTCCAAGTGTATGTCCAAAATTCAAAAGTGCACGATCTCCTTTTTCTGTCGGATCTTTCTCTACTACATCACGTTTGATCTCACAGCTTCTGGAGATCATTTCTTCCAGAACTTCCAAACTGCGTTCCATTATTTCCTGTCTGTGACAGATCGTCCACTCATAATATCCCTGATCTTTGATCAGGCCATGTTTTAAGATTTCTCCCATGCCACAGGCAAACTGTTCGTCTGTCAGCGTCTTCAGGGCAGACAGATTCATATACACCAGTTTTGGCTGATGAAAGGCTCCGACCATATTTTTATAACAGTTAAAGTCCACGCCTGTCTTACCGCCAATGCTGCTGTCCACCTGTGAGAGCAGTGTTGTCGGAATTTGAACAAAATCAACGCCTCGAAGATAAGTCGCTGCAGTGAAACCGGCCAGATCCCCAACAACGCCTCCTCCAAGAGCAACCAGCATATCTTTTCGTTCAAAATGATGCAGGATCAGATGCTCATACAAATCCTGCACAGTATTGAGATTTTTGTTTTCTTCTCCTGCCCGAAAAACAAAGCGGGTAACTTCCTTTGCACAAGATGCAAGAATTTCTTCTACCTGATCTCCGTAATATTGATCCACGGTAGAATCGGTAACAATACATAACCTTCGGTTTTCCGGCTTACAAACCTTCAAACGCTCTGCAAGCATCCCAAAATCTTTTTCAAGATAAATTTCATAGGCAAAAATCCCATCTTTTTTAACCGGTATCTGTGTGCGGTATTTTGTAGTATCCATTGTTTTTACCTCCTGTTCCATTCATCGAATACATGCGGAATCCGATTTTCCAGAATCGCTGAGCTGTTTAAACATATTTTTCAAGTTTTACAAGGTAACGTCCCTTTTTGGTCTGTGAAAGCATGCCTTCGTATACAAATCTTCCCATACCTCTGGCTGATATCAGATCATTCTCTTTTACATGATATCCATTTGAAGTAATGCATTTTCCATTTACAAAAACGCGGCCATCTTCAATCATTCCGACCAGACTGCTTCTGGAAGTTTTCCATGCCAGGGCAAGCAGAGTATCCAGACGTACAGAAGCAACCGTTCCTTCTATTTTTTCCGTACGCAGTGGAATTTCTTTTTTTTCTCCCTCAAACACCTGACATAAAACCGTTGTATGCCGGATCCGTGTCAGGTTATCACACAGAAAATCTGCTATTTTCTGCATACAGAAAAGATAGGCACATTCCTCGTCAATCAGGATATCACCGGTAACCGAACGGTCTATGCCCAGATTCAAGATGGCTCCAAGATAATCTCTGTGTGAAAGTTTCTCTGCAAATTTCAGATTCAGGGGCCTGATCTGAAGACATACGATTGGAAATGGTATAGCATCTTCATCCGAATCGCCCTTTTGCGAAAAATCATAACGAAAATAAAGAGCATCAGGGATAAACGCTGCCAACTGACGCTCTGCTTTTGCATAACCGCCGAAAAGTTTCCATCGAACAAATGGAATCTTTCCGACCGTGCTGTGAAAAATATTTAATTCATTCAGATTCATAAAATCTGTATAAGTGATGATTCCTCTTCGATCTGCCAGATTTGCCAGATCCAGGATACGCTGCCTTGTGCGTTCCTCCATCTTATCCATTTACTTTCTCCTAAAACTTGTTTCCAAGAGACGGCATATCAACACCATTCAAAATTTCCTGAAAATCTCCGGAAACTTCCACACCGGATGGCGTAATGATAAAAATAAAATTGCTGACTTTCTGAAGATTACCGTCGATTGCATAGCAGGAACCGGATGCAAAATCAATGATTCTCTGTGCAATATCAACATCAAGACCTTCCATATTCAGTACAACTGTGCAACTTGCAAGCAGTGTATCAGTAATCTCTCTTGTGTCTTCCATAGAACGCGGTTTGATTACACATACCTCCATTCCGGCAACGGATTTTTTTGTCGTACGCATCTGAGAAATCTTACCGGAGTTGCTGGTCTTTGCAGATGATGTACTGTACGGACGCGGAGAAGAAGTGCTTCCGGATTTCTGGAAAGATTTTGCCTTGCTCTTTTCTTTTCCGGAAGGCACTTTCTCATCCATATCCAGATCACCTAAATCGTCTTCTTCATTCTGCTTTTTGAAGAATCTCTTTTTTGGAGCTTCTTCTTCGAAATCATCCATTTCGTCATCCAGAAAGTCATCGTCATCAAATCCATCATTGTCATTCAGTTTCATGGCATTTAAGAATCTATCTAATACTCCCATTTTGTTCTCCTATCTGCTTTTATCACAAATTGTAATTGCGTTCTCCGAAGATACCTGTTCCGACTCGAACCATGGTAGCACCTTCCTCGATTGCAACCTCATAATCTCCGGTCATACCCATACTGAGATCACGCATATTAACATTATCTATGTTTTTGGCTGATATGTCAACTGATAATTCTCTTAATTTTGCAAAATATTTGCGATTATCCTCGGCGTTTTCTACAAAAGGTGCAATCGTCATCAGTCCTTCTACAGAAATATGCTCCATTTTGGCAATGTTTTCGATGAAATCTGCACATTCTTCTACACGAACACCAAACTTACTCTCTTCTGATGCAACATTTACTTCCACCAGAACCGGCATCACAATTCCTTTTTTCTCCGCTTCCTGGTCTATCGCCTCTGCCAGTCGGACAGAATCCACGGAATGAATCAGAGCTGCACGCCCTACTACATATTTTACTTTATTTCTCTGTAAATGACCGATCATATGCCATTTGATATCTTTTTCCATTTCTTCGTATTTGTCACGCAGCTCCTGCGGCTTGTTTTCTCCAAATCTGCGAATTCCTTCCGCATAGGCCTCTTCGATCATCGACACCGGTTTTGTTTTGCTGACGGCGATCAACTGTACCTCACTGCGGTCTCTTCCGCTTCTCTTACAAGCTTCACAGATACGTCTCTCTACTTCCTGCAAATTTTCTTTTATCATGTTTCTTATACCTCCACTATCTTTTTCTCTGTAAACAGGATCATAACAGCTGATCGTCGGAAACCGTATCCGCATCCAGTGCAATATGATCGTACTGTGCCAGTCCAAACGTATCGTCATCTGCCACAATACAGTATTCCTCGTTCTCTGCGATCACAGTCACTTCACGGAAAACAGCATAACCTTTGTTGATATTATAGACTCCCTGAAGGGATGCAATCTCTTCGATTCGATACTTGTTGCTGGAATTCTTCCGAACGATATAATCGCCCTCTGAAAATTCATTGATATCCACATAGTAGTTATCATCCACTTTTTCGTAAACCGTTGTTGTTTTATATTTTTGTTCTGATTTTCCACTGTTTGTATAGGTTTCCACCAGAACTGTAACCTCATTGCTGTCATCGTTATTGGAAATCACATATTCCTGCGGAATAATATAGAAATTCCGCTGTTCGATTGCAGTTTTTGGTATCTTCAATCCACTCTTCTTATTTAAAAGTAATTCAATATCCAGAAAGCGATCCGATGCAAAACGCACAACAGAATGATCCATATCCAGCTTTGCAAAATAGGTATTCTTGTTCTGAACAACCGACACTGTAGCATCTGCCGTTGTACCATCTTTCAGAAAACGGATCGTAACAGAGCTCTGATCCGTCAGTTCGGAAACAATTTTATTGTCAATTGGCAGAATCAGAGACCAGTTATCCTCTGTCACCAGTTTATATAACGGATCTCCACTTTTGGCTGTTCCGTTCAGACGAAGATTTTCTTTGTGATATGCCTTCATAGAAAACATATCAGTTGTCACATCTTCCGCTTTTACATCTTCAAAGCCATCCACCGAATAAACCACAATACCAGGTCCATCCGTTCGACATACATTGAACAGACTGCCTTCGTCTGCATTTCCGTAAACATCTTCTGTATAGAGATCTAAAACGGCACTTTCTACATCCGCCTTCATATTATATGCTTTCTGAAAGTTCTGACCTGAAAAAGCAGACGCATATCCGGCAGCCGCAGCACACAGTTTTTTCGCATCTGCGGCAGATAGTGTTCCGCTTTCGGAAGTATCTGTAGTTTGCAATGCATCCTCTTT
>CABRZK010000145.1 GCA_902475415.1 uncultured Eubacterium sp. | reverse complement strand
CCTCCGTCTTCTGCCTTTCCGGTTACCATCGGCCATGCAGTAGACTCTTCTGCAATCATAATTGCGCCCGGGTTTCTGCCACATACGAGGGTATTCAGATGGCGGAAGAATTCGATCACTTCCAGATTTTTATTTTCCCCATACTGATTTGCTACCCATTCGCCGTCTTTCTTTCCATAATCCAGATACAGCATAGATGCAACCGCATCTACGCGCAGTCCATCAATATGATATTTTTCTACCCAGAGCAGGGCAGAATTTAACAGGAAATTTTTCACTTCTGTCTTGCCATAGTCAAAAATCTTGGTTCCCCAGTCCGGATGCTCACCTTTTCGTGGATCTGCATATTCATACAGACAACTTCCGTCAAACTCTGCCAGTCCGTGGGCATCTCTCGGGAAATGCGCCGGTACCCAGTCAAGAATGACACCGATTTTGTGTTTGTGCAGGTAGTTAACCAGATATGCAAAGTCCTCCGGCGTACCGTAACGTGAAGTCGGAGCGAAATATCCGGTTACCTGATAACCCCAGGATCCATCGAAAGGATATTCCGAAATACCCATCAATTCTACATGCGTATATCCCATTTCTTTGACATATTTTGTCAGTTCTACAGCCAGTTCACGATAGGTATAAAATCCGGTATCCTCATCATATCCTTCGTGACGTTTCCAGGAACCAGGATGTACTTCATAAATAGACATTGGCTGGCGATATACATCCTCATCCTTATGTGCCGCACGGGCCTCCATCCACTTTTCATCGGACCATTTCAGTTTGCTGATATCAGCTACCCGGGAAGCTGTTCCCGGACGCATTTCCGCATAATTTGCATAAGGATCTGCTTTGTATAATTTTCTGCCATCCTGCGTTTCAATCAGATATTTATACATATCACCGATTTTTACATTGCTGATAAACAGTTCATAAATTCCATTTGGTTCCAGACGTTTCATCTCATGAGAAGTCTCATTCCAGTCATTAAAGGATCCGATCACCCAGACACGTTTTGCGTTTGGTGCCCAAACCGCAAAATTTACACCCTGCCATCTGCCCTTTTTACATGGATGCGCCCCCAGTTTCATGTACATATCGTAATGCACGCCTGCACCAAACAGATACATATCATACTCAGAAATGTTCCCCATAGTGTTTCTCCTCCTTAAAAACCACTTTATTTTCAGAATCCGATTAGGAAATCTGATATGAAACAGCCGTCAGATTTTTTCTTCTGACTATTTCTGAAATTACTCAAAATCTTTTTCATGAAGAATGAGATAATCATTCTCGTTATATTTCTTTGAGAAAATAGAGCCAAAGGCTTTCTTGATTCCGCCACCTTCCGCATTTTCGATCGCTTCGTCCACAATATCTTTGACTTCTGCTAAAGTCGTTGCACGTTCCAGCTTCTGGATATTATTAATGCGGTTATATAAAGCCAGCACGCCCATCTCATCAATGGTGCACTCCATTTCTTTTGCATAAGATTTACCAAAATCAACCAGCTCATCGATGGTAAAAATAGGAATATCCACTTTTTCTGTAAATTTCTTGGCAAACCCAAAGTCAAGCTGCATTGCTTTACGGATTCCTGCTCTCGTATCTTCCAGAACTACAACCATACCCTGTGTATTCTGTTCCATCAGCTGAGACATTCTGATTGCCGTCTCCCGGGTCAGTTCACCGGCCTTATCAATGATCAGATATCCTCCTGCAATTTTCGGTATCAAAACTGCAAAATCCTTATTATTCAGAGATTCTGCACTGATCTTACCGATCTTGGCATCCTCATTTCCAATCTCCTGCTGAATTGCCTTGATCAGGCTTGTTGCAAATACTGTTTTTCCGCTTCCCTCTTCACCCTGAATCAGAATATTACCCGTCAGTGAAGTAACGGAATTGCCAATACGGGATTTTGCACCCAGCAGAATCTGTCGAATCTGATCTTCCATACCCGGAACAGGAAGGAAATATGAGAATAATTCTTTCTGCTCTTCTGTCAGTTCATATGCATGCTGCTCATCCTCAATATCTTCCGGCATTTTTATCTCCGGAAGTACACCGGTATTCTGTGAAACAGCTACCTGCCCCACCGGAACTTCCACATTGGAGTTTTCCACAAACATCTGTGTGGCCTGCGCCAGAACTTTCTCCAGTTCTTCATCCGGAACCGGCTCTACTACATGCAGATGATCTTCTTCCTCCTCTGAAGTTGCCTGTGTATCTGTACCTTCATCTGACGTACCCTCTGCAACTGCACCGATATCTTCGCCTGCATCTGCACTGATTCCACGCAGATCCTGTACATCCGGCATTTCTCTGGTAGCGTATGCATCAGCAGAGTTCTCTGTCTCTGTCATATCTTTTTCTGCAGCGGAAACCTCCACAGGTGACGTGTCTGGTGTTGCTTCTTCTGCAACTTCTGTGGATATTTCTTCTGCAGCATTCTTCGCCATCTCTGATTCAGATTCTTTTGCAACAGCTTCCGGTACTTTCTCTTCTGATACAGACGCTGACGTTTCTTCCAAAACTGTATCTTCCGGTTTTTCTGTCACTTCCTGAGATACTGCCGAACTGTCCTTCGCCTCTTCTGTCTCTGAATCCTTTATCTGATCTTTTTCTATATCAGATGCAGCTTTTACTTCCTCTGTATCCTCTTTCGTATCAGTCAGATTCTCTTCTGCCACATCAGCTTCTTCATTCGAAACATCTTCCAGGTTCTGAGCAGAAACATTCTCATCTGATTCTTCCAGTCCTTCCGAAAACGGCGTATCTGCTGCAAGTGCCGCAGCAACCGTATCTTCCGGAACCGGAATATCTTCGCCCGGTGTCGCATTCAGCATTGGAATCAGCGTCTTCAGACGATCCATAATCTGTCCGGCCTCGATCAGTGCATTTTCTTTCGCCATTTCCAGTTTTTTCTGTTCAGCAGCCGCAATGGCAGCCTCTGCGGCACGTTTTGTTTTCTTCCAGTCTTCCAGGATTTCTTCAATGCTTGCCTGTGCAGATGCAACCTGCTCTGCTGTTTCTTCTTCCGCAAGCTTCTGCTCGGATGCTGTCACTACAACCGGGATATCATTTTTCTTTTCTTCCGTTCTGACAATCGTTGGATTCTTTTCTTCCGTTCTGACTTCTTTTTTATCCTCTTCCGGTTCGCTCAGAAGTTCTTTGAAATCCTCTTTCAGAGACTGATCTACCTCAGCATTGATTTTCTCTTTATCAAACGCCGGTTCTGTGTCTTCCTCATGTTCACCATTCAGATAAGGAATATCACTGACGATTTTTTTAATACTTTCCATGGTATCTGCAACGGTCTCTTTTTCTGTTGCATTCATGATCTGCTGCATACTCTTGGCAAGTTCCTCTTCCAGATTGGAGGTATTGAATTTACTTGCTGTCACAGTATTTTCAGATGATTTTACCATTTCATGAATCACATTTTTTCGTTCCGGAGTGGCAGGAATACTGATTTCAACCATACCTTTCTTTTCACGGAACTGCCTGTATTTGTCCTCCTGAAATGCAGTAAGCGGCTGATACAGGCGTTTCAGATCCAGTGCTTTTTCCACATATTCTCCATCACCAAACCAGAGAATCAGCTCATCACAGGTCTCCACACATTTATCCCGCATGTCCGCCTGACCATACAGAACAGCCAGCTCATAAGCCCATTTTTCTGTATACTCATGCTCTTTTAATTCCTCCAGAATGGCAATCCGTATCGGTAACGGTTCTTCTTTCAGACAGCTTATCTCATAAGCCAGTACATAACGCAGATTGTCTTTCGGGGCAATTTCTATAAATTCATTATAGTATTCCTCTGCCTCATCAATCTTCTTGGCTTTAATAGCAACTTCCGCCAGCTGACTGACAATATTTCTTCCAATCGGAGAATGATCGTAAGCCTGCAGCAAAACTTCCCTGCAGGCATCGTATTTTCCTGTTTTTTCATAAATCTCGCCTACCATACATAATGTATGACTAATTGTTCCAGCTTCAACTTATACTCATACTTATCCACCGTTTTTCACCTCATGTCTGTATTTTCTGTTTTTTCAAAAATTTACTTATCTTTCTTTGTCTCTTCATATCTGCGGATCGATTCTTCCGGTTCTTCCGTTGCTTTCATCTTCACCTGATTTGTCACCGCATCCACGGTATCAAGTTCGATGTATTCCTCCGTTTCTTCCGGCAGTCGCCGTTTTTTCAACACATGCTCGACCACACGTTTGATGATATAGTAAAGTACCGCAAAAATCGGTACACCAAACAGCATTCCAATGACACCGAAGCTTCCTCCAAAAAGCAGAATCGCAAAGATTACCCAGAATGGCGATAATCCTGTCGTATTGCCCAAGATCTTCGGTCCGATCACATTTCCATCCACCTGCTGTAAAATGATGATAAAGATAATAAAATAAATACCTTTCATCGGATCTACCAGGAAAATCAGGATGGCACTCGGAATTGCTCCGATATAAGGTCCGAAAAACGGAATGACATTTGTCACACCTACGATCACGCTGACCAACGCCACATATGGCATCCGTAAAATAGCAAGTCCCACAAAACAGATACATCCGATGATCAGGGAATCGATAATCTTGCCAATAAAGAATCCACCAAACACATCATCTGCTTTGCGCACCACTTCCATGACCACATTTCCGTAACGCGGTTTAAAAATCGCATAGATGATTTTCTTCAACTGACCGATAAATTTTTCTTTTGTCATCAAAACATATACCGCAACAATAAAACCGATGATCACATTGAATACCGCTTTTATCACATTATAAACACCTGTTGTAATACTTGTAATAAAATCGGATTGCTGCAGCACATTCTTACGCAGCCAGTCTTCCAGATAAACGGATGCGTCCGCGATAAATGTATCCAGTTTTCCGGCCATGGCGCTGTTCTGCTTTGTCAGACGGTTCACCCATTCTGTCAGATTCTGAACCTTCTCGTTCATGCTCAGCACGATGTCTTCTATACAAACTACCAGCTGCGGAATGATCAGCCAGATCAGTACCACGATAATAGCCAGGAAAATTGCCATGGCAAACGCCACAGATGCTGCTCTGATCTTCTGGCATTGTTTTGCTGTCAGTTCTTTTGATTTTTGTCTATTTTTTTTATATAAATACCGTTCAAACCATTTCATGATCGGATTGAGCAGATATGCCACAATCAATCCAACAATGATAGCCTGAAGACTCTGAAAAATCTTCTGAAAACTGGAAAATAATCCGTCAAACCGCAGTACCACAAAAAAGATGGCGATACAGATCATAACTACCAGGATAGCGGTCAGTCCTATGGCCAGATATGGTCGGATATCCAAATTCACCTTTTTCTTTTGCGGTTGTTTCTCTGTTGCAGTATGTTCTTTTTTTGTCTCTTCCTGCATGCTCTAACTGCCTTTCTATTGCTCTGAAATACCATCGCATAATCGTGAAAAAATACTTTCTGTCTTTCACTCTCATTTTTAATTTTGATAGTTAAAATAAGTATACCATACTTTTTCTGCACATAACAGAATAGTTCACAAAAAAATCAAAAAGAATCCCGTTTCCAGGATCCTTTTTGATTATCTTTATCATATGTTTATAAAATGTTTATTTTTATGACTCATATATCAATTCTTACGATCAGTCATACATGATACTGTTCCGGAAATCACTGTACTAATCTCTGTAGTAATTGATCAGACAGCCTTTCAGAATAATGGTTCTCTCATCCTCTGTCAGGTCTCCCATTTTCAGTGTAAACGGTTTCATCTCTCCGTCTTTTACCACATAAGCTTCAATATCTGTCAGTTTGTCCTCGATGGCTTTACGCACATTCGGTACGAACAGATAATCACCGTTTGCAAACGGCAGGTCTCCTTCCGGAATCAGGAATGGAAGCATACCCCAGTTGATCAGGTTGGAACGATAACGTTTTGTCGCATATTCGTTGGCAATATTTGCCCATCCGCCTAATACTTTCTGGCAGGATGCAGCCTGCTCTCTGGCAGATCCGTCACCCGGTTTTACTGCAAAGATTGTACTTCCGATACCGAAGTTCTCGCGGTTCAGATCCGGGTATTTTGTCTTGATGGTCTCAATCACCGGTGCAAGCTCCGGAAGTGCTTCAGTTGGTTTTTCACCATTGATTCTTGCTTTTTCTGCTTTCTGAACTTCTTTTGCACGTCCGACATATTCCGGATCCTTTCTGGACAGGGCAAACTCCGCCAGTGCCAGCGGATTGGAACGGTAAGAAGATGTCTCACCGGACGGAATCAGCTCATCTGTTGTGTCTGTCAGTGCACTCATTGCCGGCCAGTCTTTGATGTTTGGTCCGAATTTCAGTTCTTCCGTCGGATCAGCCACACCCTTGCTGTCAAATACACGGTTCTCATAAATGGTCTTATCGAAGAAATATTTCGGTCCTGTATATTCTACATCCAGATCAGTTGCCGGTGTCAGATATCCTTTGTTTGCTGCTGTTGCTGCAATGGAACGTGCATCCATCAGCGCTACGGATGCAATCTGAC
>CABRZK010000144.1 GCA_902475415.1 uncultured Eubacterium sp. | reverse complement strand
TCTGGTTCATGTAACAGTCATTCAGGGCACGATGCGCACCCTCAGAAGAAATACCATAGTGCTCTGCCAGATCCACCAGACGATGATGCTCCATCTTCGGCAAATGTTTTCGTGCCACCTGCAGCGTATCCACGTAATTATTCTGCGGGATTTCACCAAAATACTGTTCCGCATCCCGCCAGATGAACTTCATATCGAACCGCGCAATATTGTGTCCTACTAAAACAAGTCCTTCCGCAAAATTCAGGAACTCTGCCAGAACCTGAGAAAACACCGATGCCTCCGCCACCATCGCATTTGTGATTCCATTCACTTTTGTCGCTCCGAATGGAATCTTCCGACCCGGATTCACCAGCGTATTAAATTCATCCACAACTTCGCCACCTTTAACCTTCAGCGCTGAAATTTCAATCACTTCATCGTAGTTCGGTGAGATTCCAGTTGTCTCAAGATCAAAGACCACGTAATTTGGTGTGTATTTGTTGATCAGAGTTCCTTTCTTGGTCATAAATGTTAATATCTCAACTTTCTTAAATTTATATCCCTTATCTGCTGCATATTATTTTTATCTTATCACACTCATATTTAAAGCACAATCTTTCCCAAAACTAGATACAGAAATCGAGTCATCTTATCCCGACGGACAAGATGACCCGATTTCGTACGTCTTATTAATTTCTATTTTACACTAACGATAAAAATTTATTCATATCTCAGTGCATCAATAACTTCCATTTTTGCTGCTTTCTTCGCCGGATAAGATCCGAAGAACACACCGATCAACATAGAGAAGCATACCGAAAGCACAATCGCTAATACAGACGGATGTACATTCATGATAATATAACCTGCATAATCGCTGTAGTAGCTGTTGATGACAAGCATTGCCACTTTTCCGAGAATGAATCCGAACAGGATTCCGATCAAAATTCCAATGATTCCACCAACGAGGCAAAGTACCACAGACTCAATCAGAAACTGCTGCTTAATGGCCTTATTTTTTGCACCCAATGCTTTTCGGATACCGATTTCTTTGGTTCGCTCGGTGATGGACACCAGCATAATATTCATAACGCCGACACCACCAACGATCAGAGAAATAGCCGCGATAAAGGAAATGGCCACGGTTACTACATTAATAACCGTATTAATAACGCCCATATCCGAAGACATATTGTATGTTGTGACCTGCCATTTTTCATTTTTTGCATATTTGTCTGCAAAAAAGCTCTGTATATCTGTTTCTGCCTGATTTTGATCCGCACCTGTTTTTAAAAGAACACTTATATATGTATATCCATTGGTCGCTTCACTATGATTTAATTTATTTGCAGTTGTAGCAGGGATATACATGGTAGTGCTGCGGTCTTTTTCCGGAATCGTCGTATCCTGTTTACCGAAAATAGCAGCATTATATTCATACACACCTACTACTGTAAATTCATAAGAATAACCATCACTTCCACTGTAAATGATCTGCTGTCCGATAGGATCTTCACTGCCGAAATAATAGGATGCCATCGTATCGGATACAACACATACACGCTTCTCCTTTTTCATATCCTGCTTTGTCAGATTACGTCCACGAAGAATATTAATTTTCATGTACTCCAGTTCTTCTTTTGTCGTTCCTGTTGCGTCCACATTCGCATATTTATCACTGTTTTTGTAAATCTGACCGCTGCCAAGATAAGCTGAAATACCAAAACCTGCGATCTCGTCCGGGTATGTTTCCTGTAATTCATCCAGCATATCCTGCGTAATATAATCATCTGCTGTCATCTCCGGATATTCCCAGTTTGACCAGTCCGCATCATCTTCCGGATAAATAGCATCCACACTGGCACTGATACTGTTTCCACCAAGGGAATTTAATGTAGCATTCAACGTTGATTTGATGGATGTTCCGATGGTGGTTATCGTGATAACCGCAGAAATACCGATGATGATTCCAAGCATAGTCAGCAGGGAACGCATTTTATTGGAAAGAAGGTTCTGAAAGGCTTCTTTGATATTCTCTATCAGCATATCATTCCCTCCTCTCCGATTTCTGGCTTATTGCATCCATCATTCATCTTATGATGACCTGACAAATCACAGCCTTTTTCTGTTTTTCTGCTATCAGATACGATCATACCATCATTTAATGTGACAATTCGCTCGGTCTCTGCAGCCAATTCCTTTGAATGAGTGATCAGTACGACTGTTTTTCCCTGTTCTTCATGAAGCTTGTGAAAAATATCCATAATCATATGACCAGTCTGGGAATCCAGCGCACCGGTCGGTTCATCTGCAAGAATAATGGAAGGATCATTAATCATCGCCCGGGCAATAGCAATTCGCTGCTTCTGTCCGCCGGACAACTCATTTGGACGGTGTGTGGCACGATCTGCCATTCCCACCAGTTCCAGCATCTGCATACCGATTTCTTTTGCATTTTTCGGACGGTGTTCACTGTACATCAAAGGCAGGGTTACATTTTTTAAGGCATTTGCTCTCGGAATCAGATTAAAATTCTGAAATACAAACCCTATTTTTTTATTCCGCATGACACTTCGCACGGTGTCATCCATGCTGTTGACATCCTCGCCTTCCAGAAAATAATTACCGGAAGTCTGGCGATCCAGAATACGCATAATATTCATCAGCGTACTTTTTCCGGAACCGGATTCTCCTACAATAGAAACAAATTCGCCCCGCTTGACATCAAGATTGATTCCGTGTAAAATCTCCAATTCATTTGGCTGACCAATGTAATATGTCTTCACGATCTGTTCCATGCGGATCATAATTTCATTTGACATGTATAAAAACCTCCATGATTAATCCGCAGTTACTTCAGAACTTACACTTGTAGAACCGTCACCTGTATTTTCATTTCCACTCTCATCACTGCCAATTTCTCCAGTAAAGGTATCTCCTTCGGAAATAGAGTAATCCATGATGACATAGTCGCCTGCTTTCAGATCTCCACCGGTCACTTCGGTATAATAGTTAATCTCATCGCCTACTGTGATATTTTTCTTTACAGCTGTATAAGTACCATCTTTATTTTCTTCTGCACAGAGTACGTAATTTTTGCCATCCTCATCCTGCTGCACCAAATCATACGGTACAGACAGCACATTTTCACGATCTGTCAGAACGATTTTGGCCTTTGCACTCATACCACTGATCAGATCACAGTGATCCAGTTTAATCTGTACGGAAAATCCGCCGGTATTGGCTGCACCGGAAGTCTCTTGTCCGGTTTGTTCCGTCGTCGGCTGGGAAGCATTATATACTTTTACTACTTTAATGATCTCGCCATTGATTTCCTGATCATCCAACGCATCAGAGGTAATGATCGCTTTCATACCTTCCTGCAGTTTCAGAATATCCTTTTCTGTTACACTTGCATTCACGATCATATCAGTATTATTTTCTACTGTTACTAACGTAGCATTTGCTGTATTTACATCACCGACAGACACATTGACTGCAGTAACGATACCCTCACTCTTGCTTGTGATGGTGCAATCTTCCAGCTGTTTTTTCAGCTGATCCAGCTGTGTCTGTGTGTCGCTGTCATCGGTCTGATTGTATTTTGCAGATTCAATGCTGCTCTGGGCAGAATAAATCGCATCATCTGTGGATGATTTGACACTGGTATAATTATTTTTTGCCTCTTTCAGGGCACTGTCTGCAGAAGTCAGATCACTTTTTGCACTTGCAAGCTGCTCCTGAAGACCTGAAAGTTTCTCCTGCAAAGCAGCTTTTTCCTCTTCATCTGATGCTGCATTTACCTGCGCAGACACTGTTTTAATCTGATTGTTTAAGGAATTAACCGTATTCTGAGCTCCATTATAAGAAGCCTGTGCACTGTTGATACTGTCTGTGGCCTGTGAAAGCTGGGTCTTCTGATCTTCCTTTGCACGTTCTAAAGCACGCTGATTCTGACTGCTTTCGTTCTGCTTTAACGCTGCTGCATTGGATAAGGATTTTTCCAGCGTGTTGATCTGTTTCTGAATGGAATCTTTATCCAGAGTGGCGATCACGTCACCGACTTTTACCACATCTCCTACCTGCACATTGACAGATGTAATCTCGGATGCGGCTGTAGAAGAATAATTAATCTTCGTCTCTCCGCTTACCGTTCCTGTCAGAGAGATAAAATCGGACAGATCCCGTTTATCTACTTTCTGAAGCTGCACAATATTGGTTGCCTCTGATACGCTGGTCAGTTTTCGTTTTGCCACGCCCACCAGCACGATAATCGCTACAATGATAATGGCCAGCACGATTACCAGTTTTTTGTGTTTGAATTTCTTTTTCACAATTCGTCCTCCCTGTTGTTTTTCTTATACTGTCGATTTTCACCTGATGTTGATATCATATGTGTATAATTTCAACATAATTAAGATGTTTTTATTCTAAAGTATAAAAGTATATAAAATTTGTAGGAATTTCTTAAGTTTTTATGACTTTGTTATCTGCTCATCAGATAACGTTTTCATCAAACATTCACGTTTTTTGTCATATATCTTGTGTTATATCACGTTTTTCTGCATATTTTCCTGCTATTTTTCACGTTTTTCTATTTTTCTTCATTTGTGTTAAGGAAGAAACAGACAGAAAAGGGCTCTAATTATGAAGTAGCTGACATATCAATATTCATAACTGAAATGACAAAATCGGAGAATCTTTCCTCAATAAGCGATTAAGTGAGGGTAATGAACGTTTAGCGTTTGAAGAAAGATTCTCCGATTTTGTCTTTATAATATTTCATTTTCAGCATTTACAATCCGGCAAAAAACAATTCATAAAAATCATCTTCGCCTTCCAGCATCGGAGAGTTTTCTCCGCCACCATTTGTACTGCGTTTCATGGTTGCATAAAATTCCTCTCCTGCCAGGACAAGCTCCATCTCATAGACTGGATATCCGTATTCCTGACATTTTCTGCAAAATGCGGTCAACGGATGTTCATCTTTTCTGGTCGCAAGTAATTCCTGCCGCAGTGTATCATTATGCCACGCTTTTTGTTTTAATTCATCCAGCATTTCCGGAATTTCCATGATTTTCACTCCTAGCTTCTTAAAGGTCAATTTTTCTGACATGATATGTTCCGTGGTCTATTTCCATGACGGCCATTGTTACCGCCCCACCAAAACGTGGATATCCACAGCTTCCCGGATTCAACCAGAGCATCTTTTCTACCTGTTCCTGAAAATACTTGTGCGTATGACCAAAAATGACCACATCCGCCCCTTCTGTCTGATTGATCAGATGTCTTCGCTCATGTGCCATAACAAAATGAATACCATCTATTTCGAATTTCAGCACTCCGGCAATATTTTTCGCCCAGTCACCGTCATTATTGCCACGGACAACATACAGATTTCCAAGAAACCGGATCTGATCCAGCACAGATTCTTTTGTTACATCACCTGCATGTACAATGCAGTCACAGGATTTTAATATTTCCAGAACTTCCGGTCGAAGCAGGTTATGTGTATCTGAAATAATTCCTATTTTCTTCAATATTTCACACATTCTTTCTTCAGAATATTTTTTCAAATGATTAATGACTCCCGACGCTATATGCAGTGGACAACAAATTGATACTCTCAGCTCAAACAGAAAGACACTTAATCTTCCACAGCAAATTCCTTTATTGCAGTTTCATACAGATTATTTCCCTCTGAATCCACTACTACGATAACCGGAAAGTCTTCCACTTCAATTTTGCGGATTGCCTCTGCTCCGAGATCTTCGTAGCAGACAATCTCTGATTTCTTGATGCATTTGGAAAGCAGTGCACCCGCACCTCCGATAGCTGCAAAGTAAACTGCTTTGTTTCGAATGACTGCATCAATGACTTCTTTTGTCCGTTTTCCTTTTCCGATCATGGCTTTTTCACCCAGATCCAGCAGACGCGGCGCATATTTGTCCATACGGCTTGCGGTAGTCGGACCGGCAGAACCAATCGGTCGTCCTTCTCTGGCAGGAGACGGCCCCATATAATAAATCGTGCAGTCTTTGATGTCGATTGGAAGTTCTTTTCCTTCATCCAGTACTTCCATCATACGTTTATGTGCCGCATCTCTGGCCACATAAAGAGTGCCTGTGATATAAACATAATCTCCTGCTTTTAAATCAGCGGTGATATTTTCTGTAATCGGTGTATGTATATGTTTATCCATGTTCAAAATCTCCTGTTCCTTTATCAATCTTTTTGCGTTGTTTTCATTACAGTTCTCTGACAGCATGTCGGTTGACATGGCAGCAGATATTGATTGCTACAGGAAGTCCTGCGATGTGTGTCGGATAAGTATTGATATTTACCGCAAGTGCTGTGGTCGTTCCACCAAGTCCGCCCGGTCCGATACCGAGGTGATTGATTTTTGTCAACATCTCTTCTTCCAGATCTTTGACATATGGAATGTCAGAATGCTCGTTCACCGGTCTGGTCAGTGCCTGTTTTGCCAGCAGAGCACATTTTTCAAAGGTTCCTCCGATGCCGACACCGACAACCATAGGCGGACAGGCATTCGGACCTGCATCTTTGACAGCTGTCAGAAT
>CABRZK010000143.1 GCA_902475415.1 uncultured Eubacterium sp. | reverse complement strand
AAGATACTGATCAGCAGAACATCCTGCGTAATGGAAATACCCGGTATCACGTCTGTCAGTACACTGGTCAGCACAATGCACAGACAGGAATACAAGGTAAATTTCTTTCCAATAAAACGGAAACCGATATAAATCGGAATCGCATTTAAAATGACGTTGATCACAGTATAAGGCAGAGCCAGACCGAGATACATCTGGGCACCACGTTGAATCAGCAGGGATAGTCCGGTAGCACCGCCTGGATATAAACCACCGGTGCGGACAAAGGACTTGATATTTAACGCCATCAGTATTGAGGCGAGACAAACGACGAGCAGTCGTTTCAGATCTTTCTTTGGTTCAAATTTCAAAATTAATTCCTCCTTGAAAATTGAAATATATTCAAAACATTCTAATTGCAGATGAAAAAGTTGTCTTAATGTTGCAGAAAAATTGAAATATGTAAATTCATCCTATCACATATCATTCGGTGCTACCAGCATTACTTTGATAATACAGGCATTGTATCCGGCCGGTTACAGCTGGAAGCAACCGGTACAAAAGCTGCTGTTTCACTGCTTTTTACCATGGTGTCAATGACATCCAGTACATGAACTGCCATAGTGGCATTTGCACGATTTTCCCGTTGCTCAAAAATGGCATCAGCCATTTCGGAAGGACCAAGCCCCCGGCTGTTTTCTCCATAAGAAAAACCGTAATTCAGAATCTGTGGTGTTGGATGATCCTCAAATCCTTTGGATGCAGGAAGGAAAACGACATCTCCGCCAAAAGCATTTGGGTCTGTAAGTTTCAGTATACCCTTTTTCCCATAAATCATAAAATGTGCCTGATCCTGAATCACACTGTCTCCGTTAATGGACAACGTTCCGGTAATTCCGTTTTTCATATTCAGGATGGAAAATACCTGACTTTCGTTTGGGTAATCATACATCTGGCCAAAGGTCGGACTGTCAGGAAAGGTATTTTGTCTTTGTGAAGCAAGGTTTTTTACGACAGAAGCGACAGAGGCTACCGGACCGAGCAGACTTACCAGAGCAGTCAGGTGATATACGCTGTAATCGTAGCAGATGCCACCACCCGGAGTACACAGGTAAGGAGAGACTCCGCCCAGATAATCAAGATCCCGGTTGGCACAGATATCAAAAGAGGTTACTTCACCGATCAGACCATCGTCAATTGCTTTGCGTGCAGTCTGAAAAGCAGCACCCAGGAAAGTGTCCGGAGCGGAACCAAGATACAGGTGTTTTTCCTGCGCAAGCGTAAGCAATTCGGCAGCGGTACTGGCGGACAGAGTCAGTGTCTTTTCCGTATAAACATGTTTTCCTGCTTCCAGTGCCTGACGGATCAGGGATTCGTGGGAGGAAGGTGGTGTCAGAATCACTACCATGTCCACAGAAGTATCTGCGAGTATTTCATCGTAGGTGCATCCTTTGATATGATATTCTTTTGCCTTATCTTTTGCATGTTCCAGATGTGCTGCACAGCAGGCAACAACATTCAGGTTATCAAATTGGTGAACCATGTTTTTCAGGTAAATGTCACTGATGGCTCCACAGCCAACGATGGCAACGTTCATTTTTTTTGTTATATCCATTTCTTATTTCCTTTCAATGAAGAAGAACTGCATAAAATAGGTATTACTTGTATTTATTTCCGTTTATAATCATAGCTGTTGTTTTGGAAAAATCAATATTACATGGTAAAGAAAATAAAATCTTTTAGAACAATTCCGGGTGTTCCTGCATATATTCCCGGAAAATATCAAGAAACAGTGGTACAGCAGGATTGGACATATTATGTTCCCAGGCAACTGCCATATCTAACGTATCATTGCTCCCGTCCAACAGAGTAAAAGCCAGGTTATTGGCGTGCATGTAGCTGCGGCTTCGGTAAGGAAGGATGGAAATTCCAGTTCCTGCCTCTACAGCCTGCAGCAGATTTTCGTATAAGTCAAACTGTTCTGTAATCCTTGGATGAAAGCCAATCTGCTCGCACAATTCCATAATACGCTGGTTCATATACCGTGCATGTTCCGGGTGAAAAACAAGAAACGGTTCACTGGACAGTTTGTCGTAATCCAGAAACATCTTCTGCAGAGCGGGATGATCTTTTCGGGTCACCAGGCAGAAAGAATCGGACTGAATCTTTTTGACATCCAGTGATGGATATTGCTGGAGATCCGGCATCATGGAAAAATAAATATCAGCTCCCTGTCTGGCGGCTGTTTCAGAAATCTGAAGCGCATCCTGGCGCATTAATTTGATTTTAACATGAGAATGCTGAAGGTGAAACTGATTTACCACATCCGGAAGAAACTGATGTGTCGGTGCAGCCAGATGACAGATCCGCAAAACGGAAGGTTGCTTCTTGGCCAGATCCAGTTTCTGCTTTGCCTGTTCCATAGCGTCCAGAATGGATTTCGCATCTTCCAGAAAAATTTCCCCATTGTCTGTCAGGGTAACTTTTTTCGTGTTTCGTACAAATAATTCTGTATCCAGTTCTTTTTCCAGCATTTTAATCTGGTGACTGATGGCGGGCTGTGTCAGATAAAAATCCTGTGCTGCCCGGGAAAAATTGCGGTATTTGGCTACCGCGATAAAATAAGCAAGTTGTTTTTGATCCATCCCGTATGTGCCCTCCGTTTCAAAAATATCGTTTGGATCTTTCGGTGATAAGGTTTCAGATACATGTGTTATAAATAAAATTTATCAATAATCCAAAAATATATGAATTTCACAAATAAATATCCGTATGTTACAATCAATGTAACACAAAAAAGGTTAGGTGTAAATAAAGATCAGGCAGGCTGAAGTAATTCGATTTGCAGGTGGCTGCGAATTAGGATAAGCCGGGTGCTTCCCACCACAATGCCTGATTTTTTGCAGGGTACAGATGAAAAAATGTCAAAAAATGAGTTGGTTTTGACAATGATTTTTGAATTTGTATCGGAAAATGAAGGAGGAAACGTTGGTATGGCATTTCAGGTTATGGGTGTAACAGCCGGAAGAAAAAACAGTAATTCAGAAATTTTATTAAAAGAGGCACTTCTTGCCTGTCAGGAGATGGGCGCAGAGGTCAGAATGATTAATTTAAAGGACTACAACATCATTGATTGTAATGGTTGTACTTCCTGTACGATGGGAATGTCCATGGGTAAATATACCGGATGTTCACTGGATGATGCAGATGACAAGAAGAAAATCATGGACGTGATGCTGAATCAGGATGCAGTCATTTTTTCAGCACCGACCTATGATCTGATGCCGTCATCTTTATTTTTGAAATTTATGCACAGAAATCTGGCATACGAATCAGCATTTTTAACAAAAATCGGAGCAATCGAGCCGCGCGACCGTGTCGGAGCACTGATCGCTGTAGGTGGTTCCACACGTTCCTGGCAGTCCATGGCATTAGAATGTATGCAGGCAACTACATTTACAAATAGTTTCAAGATTGTGGACATGTATATGGCTACACAGGTTCCGGCACCGGGACAGGTCCTTTTGTATGATGAAAAAATTGCCCGTGCAAGAGAAATCGGAAAAAATGTCATGGAGGCATTGCAGACAAAGCCGGAAGAAAGAAAATGGCTTGGTGATCCGGATTACGGATGGTGCCCGAACTGCCACAGCAATTCTCTCTGTCTGGGAGAGCCGCAGTGGAAAGGTCTGCAGTATCCGGTAGAGTGTGTTGTATGTGGTGCAGGTGGAGACCTGGAGCGTACCGAAGATGGAAAATGGAAATTTGTCATTGCATCCAACGGACTGGAGCGTGACCGTACGACAGAAGAAGGCCGTGGCATTCATTGCGATGAAATTGCAGAGACACAGGGAGGATTTTTCATGGATCCGAAGAAACGCGAAGAAGTTGCTGCAAAATTACCAAAATACAAAGAACTGAAATTCCCGGAGTTAGACTAATTCGCGGATTCAGATATTCTGTAAAAGGATCCATTTATGTATGAAATCTTGTTTTTTGCAGGTATGACAAAGCTATATCAAATCGGATATAAAATATATTTGGTTACAACATAAAATTTACTCAGGTTAGGAGAAGAAAGAAATGGCATTTACACATTTATTAAGCCCGATGAAAGTCGGCAACAAAGTTTACAAAAACCGTATCGTCAGTGCACCGATGGCATTCAGCCTTGTAGCACAGAACCCGATGGCAGCAGAGGTATCTTACCGAAAATTAGAAGGACCGGCAAAAGGCGGAAATGCCTGTGTTATCCTTGGTGAGACCGATGTCAACTTCCGTGATGCAGTTCGTATCCCGGGATTCAAACCATTTGATTTTGCAAAACCGGAAGAAGATATGGACACATTCAATGCGGTAAAAACATATGCAGACCGTATTAAAAAACATGACTGTATCGCACTGGCTGAGCTGGTTCACTGCGGAAAAGAAAAAGTTCCGTTCAACGATCAGCAGGAAGCAATCGGTCCGGTTGCATGTGTAAACTCTGCAGGAGTTCCGGTTCGTGCCATGACAAAAGATGACATGGATCGTATCGCAAATGATTTTGCCGTAGCTGCTACTTATATGCAGAAAGCAGGATTTGACGGTATCTTAATTCACGGCGGACATGGATTTATCTTTACACAGTACCTTTCCCCACTGATGAATACACGTACCGATGAGTATGGCGGATCTCTGGAAAACCGTGCAAAATTCCCGATTCAGATCTGCAAATCCATCCGTGAAGCTGTAGGACCGGATTTCCTCATCGAGCTTCGTATTGATGGAACCGATCATCAGCCGGGTGGAATCACACCGGAAGAGACAGGAAAATTCATCCAGATGGTAGAGCAGTACATCACATCCGTACATGTTACCTGCGGTATTTACGAAGAGTCTGTAAAATCAGGTACAGAGTCCAGTATGTTCCATGACCATGGTCTGAATATTGAGCCGGCTTCTATTATTAAAAAATATACTTCTCTGCCGGTTGGAGCTGTTGGTGGAATCAACTCCCCGGAGCAGGTGGACAAAGCAATCGCAGATGGCAAAATTGATTTTGCAATCTTTGGACGTCAGATGCTGGCAGATCCGAATTTCGCACAGAAATGTATGGATGGTGATGAGGCACAGATCCGTCGTTGCTTAAGATGTTATAAATGTTTCCCGGGATCTCCGGAGGAAGGATATGATGATCTGCCATTTACAAGTGAAGAACTTGCAGTTTATGTAGGTCATTGTACCATCAACCCGCTGGCTCACTTACCATTTGATATCGATCAGCTTCCGGCACCGGAAAATGGTTCCCAGAAAGTACTGATCGTTGGTGGTGGTATCGCAGGTATCCAGGCAGCTATTACAGCAGCAGAGCGTGGACATAAAGTAACACTGGCTGAGAAATCTGACAAACTTGGCGGACTTCTGTACTTCACAGATGTAGATATTGACAAACCAGACCTTCGTAATTTCAAAGATATGATGATTCGTGAGATCAAACGTCATGATGTGGAAATTCTTATGAACACAGAAGTAACACCGGAATTCATCAAAGAGTTTGGCGCTGATGCAGTTATTTTTGCAACAGGTTCTGTTCCGTCCTGCCCGCCAATCAACGGTATTGAAAATGCACAGCAGGCAATGTCTGTTTACGATGGCACATGCAAACCTGGTAAAAAAGTAGTAATGATCGGTGGCGGTCTTGTTGGATGTGAGACAGGTCTTTACCTGCAGAAAACAGGTCATGAAGTAACGGTTGTAGAGATGCTTGACCGTGTGGCAAATGAGTCCTTTGGTATGTACCGTGAAGCACTTGTATGGGAGATGGAGAAAAACAACATGACCATGCTTCCAAAAACAAAATGTCTGGAGATTACACCAAATAGTGTGAAGATCGAAAATGAAGACGGTGTTCAGGAATTAGAGGCTGATACTGTACTGTATGCACTTGGTATGAAATCAGTAGATTACAGTGCCCTGAAAGAAGCAGCAGGCGATGCAAAAGTATTTGTTATCGGTGATGCAATTCATCCTGGAAAAGTAGATCAGTGTACAAGAACCGGATATATCGCAGCTCTGAAAGTCGGAGCAAGCGAGGAATCCATCGCATATATTCAGGAATAAAAATAATCAATCCCCTCGGAGTAATCTGAGGGGATTTTTGTCGAAAATTCGTTGTATGATGTTATAAGTTATGATATACTTCGCACATGGGAAAACCAGAGAGCCGGGCGGCTCATCCTCTTTTATCGGAGGAATTGCCCCCTCCAGACAGTAGAAAGGAGGGTGTTGCCAATGGTTACATATTCTGATCTGTTTCAGTTTTGTATGTTCATTGTTGCCCTTGTTGGTCTTTGCTATAAGATTTTCAGGGATAAACGAAAGTAGCCGCCACTATTCGCAGTAGTGACGGCTGTTTGTAAAAACAGTTTTCAAATTACTTGAGGGTAGCCGCTTTTCTGGCTTTCCCTTTTCAAATATAATATACCATAGTCTTTATTATAGTGCAAGAAAAGAGATATGATGTAATGAAAAAAATTATGAAGACGATTACAGTAGTCGCAATTTTGGCAACTGTTCTTTTTACAATTTTTTATAAAAATATCGGGAACGGAGTGTGCCTTTCACTGGCAATCACGGCGGGTACGGTTACTTAC
>CABRZK010000142.1 GCA_902475415.1 uncultured Eubacterium sp. | reverse complement strand
GCAATCAATGTCATCAGTGGAGAGATACTGAGCATCATAACCAAAACACCGATAATGGTTGCCGTGGATGTGATGATCTGGGTAACACTCTGATTTAATCCCATACCAAGGGTATCCACATCGTTGGTGATTCGGGATAACACTTCACCGTAGGTATGGCTTTCAAAGTATTTCATCGGCATACGGTTGATTTTTTCAGTAATCTCTTTTCGCATACGGTAACAGATTTTCTGTGTGATTCCAGTCATGATCCAGCCCTGTACAAAACTCAACACAGAACTGAGGATATACAATCCCAGTACAAAGAGCAGGATTTTTCCGATATAAGTAAAATCAATGCCGCCGGTTCCGGCTACTTTTGCCATCAGACCACTTGCCAGCGCTGTTGTCGCCTTACCAAGTACTTTCGGCCCTACAACACTGAACACGGTGGAGCAGGCTGCAATGATCATGACAAATACGACTGCGATTTTATATTTTCCCATATAGCGCAGGATTTTTCCGATCGCGCCTTTTAAATCTTTTGCTTTTTCTCCCGGAGCCATTCCACGGCCGTGTCCCATCGGACCTCCCATGCCGCGTTTTGGTCTGGAAGCTACATTCATATTTTTCTCATTACTCATGATTTTAAGCCTCCTCTCCGTCTGTCAGTCCCAGTTCCTTTGCTGACATCTGGGATCTCGCAATTTCCTGATATACGGTACAGTTTTTTATCAGTTCTTCATGGGTACCTTTGCCAACAATCTTTCCTTCCTCCAGTACCAGAATCTGATCTGCATGTAAAATCGTACTGATACGCTGAGCTACGATAATAACGGTGCTGTCCTGAACCGTGTCAGCCAGTGCTTTTCGTAATTTTGCATCTGTTTTCAGATCCAGCGCAGAGAAACTGTCATCAAAGACAAAAATCTTCGGATGTTTGGCAATGGCACGGGCAATGGCAAGACGCTGTTTCTGTCCGCCGGACACGTTGCTTCCACCCTGGGCGATCGGCGCCTCGTATTTCTCGGATTTTTCTTCGATAAATTCTTCTGCCTGTGCGATCTGTGCCGCCTGACGAACTTCCGCGTCGGTTGCATCTGCATTACCAAAACGCAGGTTGGATGCGATGGTTCCTGAGAAAAGCACGCCTTTCTGCGGTACAAATCCAATCTGTGCACGCAGATCTTTCATGGAAAGTTCCCTGATATCGGTTTCATCCAGTGTAATCTGACCTTCTGTCACATCATACAGGCGCGGAATCAGATTGACGATGGTTGATTTTCCGCAGCCGGTACTTCCGATAATTGCTGTGGTCTGGCCCGGATAAGCGGTAAAATCAATATCTGAAACGGCTGCTTCTTTACTTCCCGGATATTTAAAATCCACATGAGAGAATTTCAGCACACCTTCGGATTTCTCCAGGTGTTTTGGATTTTCTGCCTCTTTGATGGTAATATCCGTATTGAATACTTCATCGATACGGTCTGCTGCCACACCGGCACGTGGAAGCATGACAGACATGGCTGTCAGCATCAGGAATGCCATAACGATCAGCATTGCGTATGTGATAAACGCGGTCATAGATCCTACCTGCATAACGCCAAGATCAATTTTCTTTGCTGCCACCCATACAATGGCTACGGTCAGAGCATACATGATCAGCATCATACCAGGCATCATCAGTGTCATAACCCGGTTGGTAAAAAGCATCGTTTTTGTCAATTCACGGTTTACACCGTCAAAACGCTCTTCTTCTTTGTCCTCCCGACGGAAGGCACGGATGACCGGAAGACCGGTCAGTATTTCTCTGGAAACCAGGTTGACATCGTCTACTTTTTCCTGCATCTGCTTGAATTTCGGCATCGCCACGCTCATCAGACTCATGACAAATGCAAAAATTACAATCACAGCTACTACAATCAGCCAGCCCATACCGGCTTTTGTCTGAACGACCTTGATGATACCACCGATACCTATGATCGGTGCATAGGCAAGCATTCGAAGGAATACCGCTGTCACCATCTGAATCTGCTGTACATCATTTGTGCTTCGCGTAATCAGAGATGCCGTGGAAAAATGTTCCATTTCCGCATTGGAAAAATGCATCACTTTTTCATACAGTCTGCCACGCAGGGAGCGTCCCACACCGGCACCAACTCTGGAAGCCAGATAAGAAACAAAAATAGCTGCTGCCATCATAACGGCTGCCAGGCCTGCCATCTGCAGTCCTTTTTTCCACAGATATGCTGTCTGGATTTTTGCAAGATCCAGTCCGGCATCTTCATCACAAACTGCCGCATAAGCTGCTCCGGTAGAGGTAATCATGGAATCACCCATGGTGTCTACCATATCCTGCATGGAATCACGCATGGATAAAACGGCGCTCTCATCCATCTGACCGGCTGCTTCCATTGCCTCAAAGATTGGACGGACATCCACACAGTTGACTGTCTCGGTGCTTCCGTCATCCTGTTCTACTTCTTTCTGAGATACTTTTAATTCAGTTCCAAGCATCTGGCCGATCTGATCCAGACTCATCTGATTCAGCACCGATACGTCCTGCCCGGTCTGCTTTGCCAGCATTTCTTTAAACTGGGCTTCTTCCATCTGAGACATCTGATAATTCAGGATCAGTGGAATTGTGAATTCGGAATCCAGCTCCTCCAGCGTATCTTTTTCTGTCACAGAACAGGCATAAGTCTCGTGTTTTGTTGCCTCATAACTGGAAGCCCACAGTTGTTTCTCATCTTTTGTCATGAAAAGCTGTGCATTCTCATATTCCTCCGATGTCATTTCCTGCGGAAGAATATGCTCGATTCCTTTGTTCTGAATACCAACGTCAATGATATCTGCCGTATAGGTTGGCAAAGCCAGATCACAATATGCCTGAATGATAAGCACTGCCACAATGACAATGATTGACTTCCAGTACGGAATCATGTTTTTAAAAATCTTCTTCATTTCCGTAGTGTCCTTTCTGTATCAATATTTCCCAAATCTGAGATTCACTGATAAAGTAAATGAATCTCCTGTTTCCCCTGTTTTATAATTATCAGCCTGCCTGCAGAATCTGTTCCTGCAAATCCGGCATTAATTATCTGTACGTTTTTTCTTTCGCTGTGCTTCCTGAATATTTTTCAGTTCCTCTCTGGCCACTTCGTAAGTTTCATTGATATAACGAATCAGCCTTGCCAGTTCGTCTTTATCCGTCCGTTCAAATACCCGGTGCATAAAGTCGTTCATAATGTCATTGGACTCTTCCAATACTTCCTGACCGGCTTCGGTAATCTCCACCATCGTATTTCTGCGGTCTTTCTGATCGACAAACCGTCTGACATAGCCACGTTCTTCCAGTGCTTTCACACTGCGTGACACGGACGGCGGCAACGCATGTGCATAGTCTGCAAGCTCCGACATTTTTACTCCGTGATCAGATCCTGTTTTTTTCTGCACATGATAAATACCGTTCATCAATACAAATTCACCTTTATTTAAGTGTGGCAGAATACTTCCGGTATTCAGTTTTCGAAACAAATGTAATGCTTCGAATATTGTCTGTTCTGACTGCTCCATAAGCTCCTCCCTTCCATATATATCCGTGTAAATCTTTGCGTCTTCCTGCATCCATTACATTTTCAGTGTATGAACTTACTTTATCAGACTATATATTTAACAACGTTAAGTATTAACTGTTTTTAAATATTAACACTGTTAAGTATTATTGTCAATAAAAAGAGGAACTTCCAATTCTAAAAAAAATCTAAAATCAAAAGTTCCTCTTTCGTATCTCATCATTCCGTATGATATTTATTTAGAAATCGTTGTCAGTCTGTGCCATCTGACATCTTCTTCTCAGAATCGCAGCAGCAATAGTTGTTTTCTGCTCCGATTATCATCAGAATTTTTCTACCAGCAGACCACTTCGATATGCCTGCAGCAGTTCTTCCAGTTCTGCGATATTTTCCCGCAGCACTTTACCGGTATCGGTATCATTTACCGTTTTACGTTTCACTACATTCTGCTCCATTACGATATGGGAATGGATACAGGTTTCATTCAACACCGTATCTTCCATAGAAGTAAATGGTTCATGTGCTGCCAGCACAAGCCCATAGGAGTTATAGATCAGCGTATAGCCGGCAATGCCGGTCTTTGGCTGATATGCCTTGGAAAATCCACCGTCAATAACAAGCAGCTTGCCGCCACATTTTACCGGAGACTCTCCTTTTTTCACAATAACCGGGATATGTCCGTTGATGATATGTGCTCCCTGAACCGGAAGACCGAATTCTTTTAAAATCTTATCTACGATCTCTTCCTTTTCAAAGAGACAGTAATAAGCATTTTTCGGCTCTTCATGGGTCTCCTTATCATCGATAAAGTAACGTTCAAAGGTCGCCATACGCTCTTTTCCAAATACCGGTGAATGTTTGTTTTTCCAGATAAACCAGAGGGTATCCTCACCGCGTTTCTTCTCCAGCGGATCAATGGAATAATATCCTTTTCTGGCGTAATGTTCCAGAATATCATACAGTGCTTTTCCACTGTACGTCTTTCCGAAAATATTGACTTTCATAAAACTGCCATCCTCATTCAGAGGTACACATCCGTGATACAGCAGATTTCCATTGTATACTTTATAAAGACTTCCCTTTGTATACAGGAAACGGATATGACGCTGCAGCCGCTCGCTTCCGAGAAAACTGTTTTTTAAACGTTCTACCACTTCTTCTTCCTGCTGTGTCAGTTTATATGGATCCTGTGGATCGATGGTTGGAAAATACGTATCATTCAGTGGATATTCTTTTCCGCCAAGTTTGATTGTTCCCTGTTTGTAGTCAATTTTATCCAGTAACAGACGTTCCTGCATATCCCATTCCGGATGTTCTTTGATCAGCTGACCTTCCACTTTAAACTGAATCACCGTGATAGCTTTATGCATCATGGCATCCATCTCTGCATAATCACGGTCATATTCCTTGTCATCTTCTCTGACATGAACATGGAATGTTTTTCCCACATGTCCCTGATAATGATCGATAGCCAGACGCATCAATGGAATCATATTGATACCATAGGCATCTTCCAGAATTGACAGATTACCGTAACGTGCGGAAATACGGAGCATATTACACATACAGGCCACAGACCCCGCTGCTGCTCCCATCCAGAGGATATCATGGTTTCCCCACTGAATATCCACAGAATGATGTTTCATCAGGTCATCCATGATCAGATGCGGGTACGGACCTCTGTCAAAAATATCACCTACCACATGCAGATGATCCACGGTAAACCGGCGGATCAGATAACAGAAATCAGCAATCAGCTGTGCTGCTCTGCCGGTATGGATAACAGAATTGATAATTTCATTATAATATGCTTCCTGATCTGCCACATCCGGTCTTCCGGTCATCAACTCTTCGATAATATAGGCAAAATCTTTTGGCAGAGATTTGCGCACTTTCGAACGGGTATATTTGGAAGATGCATTTTTACAGACACGGATCAGACGGAAAATCGTCACCTTATACCAGTCTTCCAGATTTTCCCTTTCTGTCAGCTTTCCTTCAATCTGTTTGATCTTTAATTCCGGGTAGTAGATCAGTGTCGCCAGTGTCCGTTTCTCCGGAATACCCAGTGAACTTCCAAATTCATCCTCAATCTTGCGCTGCACCGCGCCGGAACCGTTACACATCACATGACGGAACTGTTCATACTCCCCATGAACATCCGTGATGAAATGCTCCGTTGCTTTTGGCAGACTTAAGATTGCTTTCAGGTTGACAATCTCTGTCGCTGCTGCCGCAATGTTCGGATATTGTGTTGCCAGTACTTTCAAATACTTAATGTCTGCATTTTCCATGCCAGGTTATCCCCCTTATATTTTTCAAGTGACCTCTAAGATGCACTTTTGATTACATCTGCCATTCCATAAAATCCTGCCGGTTTTCCAGCCAGATATTTTGCAGCTTCAATCGCTCCCTTGCCAAAAATTGCTTTGGAGTATGCCGTATGCTTAAAAGTGATAACTTCGTCTGTTCCTGCAAAAATCACTTCATGCTCTCCTACAATGTTGCCGCCACGGACAGCCTGAATACCGATCTCATATTTATCACGTTTTTTACGCTCCTGGGAACGGTCATATTTATAAGAATATGCCTCGTCCAGTGCCTCATTCATAGAATCAGCCAGAGCGATTGCTGTTCCGCTCGGTGCATCCAGTTTCTGATTGTGGTGTTTCTCTACGATTTCCATATCAAATCCGGCCGGGGCAAGCACTTTTGCTGCTGTCTGAAGCAGCTCCATCAGTGTGTTGACACCCAGGGACATGTTTGCTGATTTGAGCACTGCCACCTTTTCACTGGATGTTTTTAATAAAGCATCCTGCTCTGCGGAAAGTCCTGTTGTACATACAACCACCGGAATCTGACGCTCTACACTGTATTTCATCAGTGCATCGATGCAGCTTACATGAGAGAAGTCAATGATTGCTTCTGCCTCAACATCACAGTCTGCAATATTTGCAAAAACCGGATATCCATAATGCTGCTCTGTATTGATATCAATACCTGCTACGATCTCAATCTCCGGATCTTTTTCACACAGGTCACTGATTACATGTCCCATATGGCCGTTGCAGCCATTCATAATTACCTTTGTCAT
>CABRZK010000141.1 GCA_902475415.1 uncultured Eubacterium sp. | reverse complement strand
GTTTAGCGTTTGAGGAAAGATACTCCGATTTCGTCTTCATAATATTAAATTTAACTTCAAAAAATGATTTACGCACCAAGCAAGATTGCCATAATCGGTATCGTCACCAGTGACACAATGGTGGAAATAGCCACCGCAATAGATGCCGACTGACTCTGCCGCGGATACGGTGCTGCTCCCATGGCGATCAGGGAAGCTACCGGCATTCCCGCACCGATGGTACAGATATTGATCAGTGTCACATCCTTTGTTACCAGATGCATGAACAGCCATACGATTATCGGCATAGCTACCAGACGGATTGGAAGCATCGGCCAGATGCCACGCTCTTTTTTGATATCTCCCAGTGAAGATGCCGCCATGGATGCACCGATAATGATCATGGATAACGGTGTAGTGATATTTCCGACAAATCCAACGCAGGAATAGAAAATATCCGGCATCGGAATATTAGCAAAATAGATTACCAGTGATGCTACCGAAGCAATAATTCCATTATTGATAAAACTCCGGAAATTCAGTTTTTCCTTTGTAAAATTGCCGGACTCAATGGCAGCATCTTTTTTCAGTAAATGTAATCCCAGTGAGAAAAACAGAATACTGAACGGCATATTGAAAATCGTGATATAGAAAATTGCACTGTCTCCATATAATGCCTGTACCACCGGATAACCCATGAAAGAGTTATTGGAAAAAATCAGCATACACATATATGTTCCGCGTAAATGTGCCGGTACACGCATGATCTTTGTAATGATCCACGCGAGAATCGGAAAAATAATATACATTACAACACCTGACAGGAACAATTTCAGAATCATTCCCGTATCATCATGTGATACGGTAGACAGACTGTTCAGAATGATACACGGACATGTGATCTGAACAATCAGACTGGACAGTTTTGCATTTACCTCCTTCGTCAGGATATTCTTTTTGAACAGATAAAATCCAATCAGCATCGCAAATAATAATTTGCACATCGTAGTTACAATTGTCATAGCTTCA
Organism: uncultured Eubacterium sp.; assembly: GCA_902475415.1. Classification (GTDB taxonomy): domain Bacteria; phylum Bacillota; class Clostridia; order Lachnospirales; family Lachnospiraceae; genus Eubacterium_I. The sequence goes on along the minus strand of CABRZK010000141.1, from coordinate 5,749 downwards.
TCTCCCACTTTCTAAAAGCATTCTTTTTTATAAAATCATATATTATGCAACATTTTTAACTACAACAAGTGTATCACACCGTTTTTTGTTTGTCATCACTATTTTTGGTCTTACCAGCTATCTACCTGAATTTTCCACGATTTGCTCAGAAAATCCATTTCTTCTGCCGTTCTCTTGTACACAAAGCCCAAATCATATGTTATACTAATGGCATTACAGTTGCGATGATTTTTTTCAAAAAAACACATCGCCATACATAAGGAGGATATGTAGTATATGAAAAAATTCATTCAGGAATTCAAAGAGTTTGCCTTAAAAGGCAACATGATGGATCTTGCCATTGGTATGATCATCGGCAGTGCATTTACCGGCATCGTTAATTCTCTGGTAAATGACATCATCAACCCGATTCTCGGTATCTTCACCGGAAAGATTGATTTTTCCAATCTGTTTATCACTCTGGACGGTACCCATTATGAGACACTGGAAGCTGCGGAAAAAGCAGGTGCCGCTGTGTTCAAATATGGTTCCTTTATCTCCAATGTCATTAACTTTATTATCATGGCACTGGTTGTCTTCTGTATCGTAAAGTTTTTAAACAAACTGCGCAGACCGGCTCCGGAAGCTCCGGCAGAACCGACTACGAAAAAGTGTCCATTCTGTATGTCTGAGATTGACATCAATGCTATCCGCTGCCCGAACTGTACATCTCTGATCGAGGTTGACAGCAAAGAACTGCAGTAAAATGATATCTATCGTACTTTTCTAATGAATATCGATGGAAAAGGACCGGAATAACTGATACAACAATAAGAAACAGTTTTCTTATCTGCCTGTGTGAATTGCTTTTTTTCAGGTAAGAAAACTGTTTCATTAGAATTGAGTAATATTTTTTAGAAATGAGGGCTTGAACTATGTGGGCTTATGAAAGTGTATTTTATCAAATCTATCCATTGGGATTCTGCGGAGCGCCTTTTGAAAATGACGGTGTATTGACACCACGAATTCGAAAAGTCATTGACTGGATTCCTCATATCAAAAATCTCGGTGCAAACGCGATCTATTTTTCGCCGGTATTTGAATCTGATACCCACGGATACAATACCAGAGATTTCCGTAAGATCGACGTCCGTCTGGGAACCAACCAGGATTTTGCAGCGGTCTGTGATGCGTTGCATAAAGAAGGGATCAAAGTAGTTCTGGATGGTGTATTCAACCATGTCGGTCGTGGGTTCTGGGCTTTTCAGGATGTTCTGGAAAAACGCTGGGACTCTCCGTACAAAGACTGGTTCCACATCAGCTTTGATGGAAATTCCAACTACAATGACGGTCTCTGGTATGAAGGATGGGAAGGCAATTATGATCTGGTAAAATTAAACTTATGCCATCCGGATGTCAAACAGCATATTTTTGACAGTATCCGAAGCTGGGTAGAGGAATTTGATATTGACGGTCTGCGTCTGGATGTGGCTTACTGTCTGGATGAAAATTTTGTCCGGGAACTCCGTGCTTTCTGTGACAGCCTGAAACCGGATTTCTTCCTGGTCGGTGAAATTCTCCACGGCGATTATAACCGCCTGATGAATGATTCCATGCTGCATTCTGCCACAAACTATGAATGTTACAAGGGTCTGTTTTCCAGCTTTAACTCCATGAATATGTTTGAAATCGTACACTCTCTCCTGCGCCAGTTCGGTCCGGAAAACTGGACACTTTACCGTGGCAAACATCTGCTGTGTTTTGTGGATAACCACGATGTCAGCCGTATTGCAAGTAACCTCACCAACGAGCATCATCTGCCGTTAATTTATGCCCTCTGCTTTAGTATGCCGGGCATTCCATGTGTCTACTACGGCAGTGAATGGGGCGCAAAGGCTAATAAGAGTGAAGGAGATCCTGCACTTCGTGCCTGCTTTGATGCACCGATAGAAAATGATCTCACTGCATGGATTTCCAGACTTGCTGCTGCAAAAAAATCCAGCAACGCCTTAAATTACGGTGATTTTCGCTCTGTCGTACTGACAAACCGTCAGTGTATTTTTGAACGTAAAACCGATTCCGAACGTGTACTGGTTGCTATCAATGCCGACAGCGAACCATATACCGCTCATTTTGATGCTGGATGCGGCACTGCAGTTGATCTGATTACGGGAAATACCCACGATTTTGGCGGTGGCAGCGAACTTCCACCATACAGTGCTTATTTCTGGAAGTGTGAGCATTAACAGAAGCTCAATATGTAATCCTATATTCTGCAAAAAAGATCCATTCATTCTCCCCAACAAATGAATGGATCTTTTTACTAGCGATAATTCCTATTTTTCTCTCAGTCAATACGCCACACGTATCTGCCTAAAGTTACAACCCCGACCAGACTGGTTTTCCTGTATATTTTTTTACTTTTTCCTCCCCGTTCAATACACGTCTTGCGCCGACATCCATGGGCTCCATTTCATACTCTCCCGGATAAGCATAGATTGGAGCAATAAAAGAACAGGCATCTTTAATTTTCTCCACAAGCTGGCTGTTATAAACCATACCACCGCCAAGCAGAATGGCATTTACTTTACCTTCCAGGACAGCCGCCATAGAGCCAATTGCTTTCGTAATCTGACAGATTATTGCATTCCAGATCTCCAACCTCATGCTATTTCAGCTTCTTTCCAAACTGTAAGATATCTCTTTGCCATGCTCTAAAAAAATCTCCACTCTGCCAGCTTATCTCCTTCATACACCACTTTCAACGAAAAGAATTGCGGATCATCTGTCAGTAACCGCTCCAGAAACAAATGATCACCTTCCCATGTCGGAAGTGACAAAATCTTATCCTTGTCCACCCATTCCAGTGTGCCTTCATTGCACTCAATCAGGTTTCCTTCAAATTCCGTTGCCGTAAAAAGATGCATATATTCATCTTCCCACTCATCAGAACAAAATGTCACAATTCCACGGAACTGATATTTTGTCAGCGTCAATCCGGTTTCTTCCTTCACTTCCCGAAGCATGCATTCATCCGGAGTTTCTTTTTCTTCAAATTTTCCACCTACACCAATCCATTTGTCATGATTCTGATCGTGTTTCTTCTTGGTGCGGTGAAGCATCAGGTATTTTCCATCCTTTTCTATGTAACATAACGTTGTCAGGCGCATAATTAATATTCCATCCTTTTTTATCACTTTAATCTTATATGTTATATTTTTTATACAATTTTTTTCTAAAATTTTCATCAGAAATAACATTTTGAATATCATTCTGGCAATTTAATTCTATTAATTTTTCTATCAATTGGCATAATCGTTTTTCACCTTTTTCAATCCCTCTATCTTCTATTCCCTGACCAAGATTGCACATCGTTTCCATCTCCTCCTCTACATTTTTCGCTGTTTTTATCTTATATTCATGTTCCATAATTTCTAATTTTTTCGTAACAGGTAAACTATCTGACAGCAACGTTCCCAACAAGCGATGCAATTCATATGACTTTCTACGCTCAGATATTGTATTCGATAATCCAATCATTACAATATTAATCAGATTCAAATTTCCCTTCCAGGTATAATTACCTAGTATTTTTCTATCCCTCAATGATATATGATTCATTACATTATCTTTCATATTCATACAAATCCATATGGAATATACCTGTTTGATATCATTATAATTGGTTCCTGTAAAATCCCGTTCTTTTTGCGATGAAATCATACGGCATACATAAAAAACTGCCCGGTTTAAAATATCATACTTGTCTGGTTCATCTTTCTGTGCTTCCACATTAATAATAATTTGAGATAGCTGTTCTTTATTTCGAACATAAAATATTATATCAAAACGAATCGTACCTTCATTGATTTCCTTATTTTCAGAATTCATCCCAACAATTTGTTGTTCCACATTCCATGTATTTGTCATTCCCGATTCTATTGGGACCTGACTGATATAAGGTTCCCCTTCAATATAAGAAACAACCTCCTCCGGATTCATTCCGTAAAATTCTTCTACTGTCCTGACCAGAATATGTGCAAGAATTATTTTCTGTCCAAGTAAATGCTTCGCACATTCATCATATTGTGCTTTTTTGTCCGCAGCTTCCACTGCGTTTTTCAATGTCGTATTCAAAATTTCCCCCTTTGCATTGTTTACAATAGCAAAAAAGGATTTTGATATACAAAGTATAGCTCACCTGCATAGATAAAACAAGATACTTATATTCCCTCTGTACCTTGAATATTTTATCTGGCAAACACATATTACAAGCTTTCATTTGTTGAACCAAATTTTTTGCTGACAAAGTATTCCTTCTGCTATTGCTTTTTACTTCTCATTTGGAATATACTCGATGTATGAGCTTTCGAATTTCTGAAACCTGACTGGTTTTTAGATACTTGTGCAATTACAAGAAATATAATTGCGCTTTATCAGGATAGCATAATAACATGCATTTTTCAAGTTCAGAAGAATAATGTTGTTATTCACTTATGATAATGTCGTTTAATTTCACACACGGCATTCATAAATTTATGTATAAGGAGATCGAAGATATGACACATGCACTTGTCCTTCTCTGCGGAGGACTCAGTACTCGAATGGGTACAAATAAGGCTTTTTTACCCTTTGGGGAATATACGATGATAGAATATCAGGTACGAAGATTTCGTACAAAATTTGAAAAAATATACCTGTCTGTTCCGGAACTGACAGATTTCTGGAGCAAGCAGACGGAAAAACTAAATTGTCAGGCCATTCCCGACTGTGTGGAAAAAATCGGGCCCCTGGGGGGATTATACAGTTGTCTGTCTGCCGTATCCGAAGAGATACTTTTTTTCACTCCAGTCGATGCCCCCTTTACAGATGTAGACGCTGCTCTGGAATTGTGTCAGACACTGGAACGCAATATGACAGAAAATCCAGCTACATATGCCTGTGTACTGAATCATCCAAGCCGCGGCATCCAGCCACTTTCTGCCGCTTATGCGAAAGGCAGTCTGCCAGTAATTAAGCAGTTGATTGAAGAGGAAAATTATCGGCTTCGACGCATGCTGACACCAGAGCACACAATCATTGCTGATATTCTTGTCCCGCAGGAACATTTTTTCAACATGAATGATATGCATTCCTATTACCATGCCCTGCAGATGCTGGCAGAGAAACAGCCGACATTATTTCCACCGGAATATACAGAACACATTGCTGCAAATCAACCGGCGATTCCTTATCTGTCCTTTTCCGCAAAATCCGGAACCGGAAAAACCACGTATCTGGAGAAACTGGTTGCCAGCCTGAAGAAAAAAGGTCTGCGCATCGCTCTCATCAAGCACGATGCCCACGGCTTTGAACTTGACCAGCCCGGCAAAGACAGTTACCGCCTGCGCAAAGCCGGTGTCGATACCATGATTCTTTCCGGACCGAATCAGACTGTTCGAATGGATACACACCTTTCCGGTGAGCCATCCTTGAAACAGTTACTGGCTTCCATTCACAATGCAGATCTGATTCTGATTGAAGGATACAAATTCGGCTCCCAGCCGAAAATTCAGCTACTACGGAAAGGATATAGCGAAACACCTGTGGGAAATCAGGAAAACACCATTGCATTCGTCACAGATTTTTCATACCAGACAGACCTTCCGGTCTTTGATCTGAATCAACCACAGGAACTGGCAGACTACTTAATTGCTTCCATTCTGTAGTCCTTCTAAATTCTTATTTGTGTGAAAGCGAGAAAGCTGGTATCAGAAATCCATGCAGGCAC
>CABRZK010000140.1 GCA_902475415.1 uncultured Eubacterium sp. | reverse complement strand
GGACGTAGACCTTGGGCAGTTAAGAGAGCCGTGCGCCTGCGGAAAGGAACATAGTATCGATGTCGAGAAGATCGTCATCGAATCCGGAGCAGTAAGCCAACTGGAAGATATTCTGGAGGAGTTTCAGAATCCGGTATTTATATGTGACAGCAATACACGGGCGGCGGCGGAACCGTTTTTAGAGGAAGAATTCAAAGATTATCCGGTGATTGAGCTGAATCCGGAAGGACTTCAGGCAGATAACCGTGGTGTGAACAAAGTAATGAAGCAGCTGGATTATTGTGACAGAGGCTTAAGTAGTGTGTCAGTAGATGTGCTGGTGGCAATCGGGGGCGGTACGATTCACGACCTGACCCGTTATGCAGCGACGGAATATGATATTCCGTTTGTTTCTGTACCAACCGCAGCAAGCGTAGATGGATATGCAGCCAATGTGGCGGCATTGACCTGGGATGGATTGAAGAAAACTGTTGCAGGTGTATCTCCGCGCTGGATTTTGGCGGATACAGATATTTTTGGCGCAGCACCGTTACGACTTACCGCTTCCGGTGTTTCAGATTTTCTTGGAAAATATATTTCTATTCTGGACTGGAAGATCGCACATCTTGTCACGGGAGAATATATCTGTGAGGAAGTATGTGATCTGCTGGAAAAATCACTGCGGGATGTCAGCAGAGTACTGGATGATATTCGTTTTGGGGATAAAGAGGCTATTGAAAAGCTGATGTATGCCCTGATTTTATCCGGTCTGTGTATGCAGATGGTGGAAAGCCCGCGCCCGGTATCCGGAGCAGAACATATGGTATCTCACCTGTGGGATCTGGATGTACTCAATGATAGTACAAAGGCGCTGCATGGTGAGCAGGTAGGAATTGGTCTGCTGCTTGTGACGGATTATTATAAAAAACTCGGATATGCCATCCGACATAAAAAAGTAACTGTAAAATCGGAGACTGCCAAAGGACTCGAAATGAGTCTGTTGGAACATACATTTGGGAAAAAAGGACTGCTGGAAGGGATTCTGGCAGAGAATACACCGAATCCACTGGAGGACATTGATCTGGAACAGTTAGAAGAACTGCTTCCTGAGATTGAAGACCTCATCGATGACCTCCCGGATGCCGATGATATGTATGCGAAACTGCATGATGCAGGATGTGTACATGAGATGTCCGACCTGGGAATTGATAAAGAAAAAGTGGAACTGACGCTGCAGAGCAGCCCGTATGTCAGAAACCGTCTGACATTGCTGCGCCTGGCCAAATTGCTGGAGTGGTAGTATCACGCGTCAAGTCTCACATGCGTTTGACTTGAATCATAGGCAGATGCTATGAATGTATTTTGAATCGAAACTGAAATAAAAAATCAACAGATATTATCCAAGCAGGGCGTCTCAGCCCGCGTGATCATATCTGTTGATTTTTTTATATAACCTGAAGTTTAACCACAAAACAAATGTACTATCGACATAAATAATCCCAGATTTTAAAGGACAATTCATACAGAAATAGAAGATGACTGTCTGTGAGAGAAATCTCCAGCAGCTCTTCTATTTTTTTTACCCGGTAAAAGAAAGTGCTGCGGTGAATATGCAGAAATTCTGCTGTCTTTGTCGCATTACGGTCGTGATCCAGGTAGGCCCGCAAGGTTTCCACAAAATCTGTGTGATATGCCTTGTCATAATCCTGCAGCTGGAAAATGTGATAATGAATCCCCACTTCGAGTTCCTGATAGTCACATTTGGAAAAGAGATACTCCGGCAGGGCATCGGTACTGTAAAAGAGATTCTGATCTGGTGTCTGCAGATCGGACAGTTCCAGGGTGTGCAGGGCCTGATGATAAAAAATACGGATTTTCAGGATATCTGCAAAAGGCTGGCTGAGGCTCACTTTCAGGTGATTGCGTTCGGCAAACTGCTCCAGGGGATCCGTCAGTGTAGCACCCAGTTGCACGGGGGTATCCTGGTTGATCAGCAGGATAATGTTGTTTTTGTATACCACAGACATGGCATTTGGATAAACCTGTCGCAGAGAAGCCATCTGTCGTTTATTAAAGAGGTCGCTGTTGTGCGGCTCCGGACAATAAAGGATTGCCAGACAGAAAAATTTACCAAAGCGGCGGTTCAGTAATTTTAACCGGGCTTCAATGATATTGACATCGTTAAAACGTCCCTCCAGAAGTTCGGTTAGGAAAGTTTCATATTGCAGACCGGTTTTTTGCACAAAGAATTCATGTTTTTGCATTTCAATGGCACAGATATCGGAAAAAGCAGTGATCAGGCGCAGCTCATGTTCACTGGCAGGAGCCTTGTCTGGAAGACATAATGCTATATAACCTGTCATGACATGTTGGATTCGGATGCCGCAGAAAATCCAGTTTGTATCGGGATGATCTTCGGTCTGGATAAAAAATGCCTGATTGGTATTGTAGATCTGATGCTCAATCTGAAGCCGGCGCAGACTTTCTACTTCCTGGGAACTTAAAAAAATGCCTTCTGCACTTTTTTCAAGACCAAAGGGAAACTGATGCATCAGCGGTGAAACCGCAATCATGCTGTAGCTGGCATCCAGTACAGACATGGGACGATGCAGAAACGACTCTGCCCGAAGAATCAGATCATCCAGACCGTGACCGCTGTAGAGCAGATGATACAGGTCGTTGATTTCCTGCTGAAGTCGGAACTCAAAGGCCAGGCGATGATTCAGAAATTGAAAAAGTTCCTGTGGGTCCGGTAAATGTTCTGCAAAAATGACAGAAAAAGCAGAGACAGTTTCTGCTTTCCCGGGGGAAGCAGCGGATAAAGCGTGTGCATTTACGGTGCCAGATACCTGAGTGGGCGTGTCAGACTGCTTTTTTGTCGAAAATGAATCTGGTGTACAGCTATCATCACAAAAAGTTTCAGGCGTTTCTGAAAGGATGACAGCGCGAAAACCAGGAGTTGCTGTTCCACATAATGATTCAATCAGTTCTCCGTTCTGCTCAGAATCCAGTGACGGACAGAGATAAAGGGTATCCTGATTTAATATGGTATCTGGCCGGAGAAAATCAATCCGGCTGATGAAAAGGTCTTCTTCATATTCATTTTTTATTCTGCAACAGTAAGTTTCCTGTAACTTATCCAGTAAAGTTTTTAAGGTGATCATAGTGATTCATTCCCCCAGAATGTCCATTCATCATTTGTTGAAAATAAAGTGAAAAGTTCGAATGATTTTCAACAGCTGTTTGAAGCTTTTTGAGAATCATCATGTTATAATTTCCTCAGTGATTATAAAGACAGTGTACCATAGTAGGAGCGGACACGTCAAAATATAATAGTAATAAGAAATATGAAAAATGTTGTTGTTGACAGAATGGAATAGAAAGATGGAAAGAAAAACGACAACTGTTGAATGAAGGAAGAAAAGAAGGGAGAAAAACATGGCAGTCATTACAATTGACGGCACACGTCTGGAAGTGCCGGAGAACAAGAATGTATTGGAATGCGCGCTGGAAGCTGGAATCTATATTCCGCACCTCTGCCATCATCCGGATCTGCCGGAAAATGGTTCCTGCCGCATGTGTATTGTAGAAGTAGAAGGTCAGGAAGGTGTAACCACATCCTGTACATTACGTGCAAAAGACGGTATGGTCGTACATACAACAAGTGAGCGGATCAACAAATTGCGTACGCTTGCACTGGAACTTTTACTTGCAGGCCATCCGGAAGATTGTTCCACATGTCCGAAATATGGTAACTGTGAGCTGCAGACACTGATCCAGTACATTGGTGCAAATAACGCCCGTATGCGTACCCGTATCAAAGGTATTAAAATGGAAGAAGGCAATCCGCTGCTGATCCATGATATGAACCGTTGTGTACTGTGTGGACGTTGTGTACGTGCATGCAACAGCTTAAGAGGTGTAGGCGTATTACAGTACAACAAGAAAGATCTTGAGACATATGTCGGAACATTACATGGCAAGTTACTGAAAGACGAGGACTGTCGTTTCTGTACAGCCTGTGCAGAAGTCTGTCCGACCGGTTCTATCCGTGACAAGTTACAACTTCTGACAACAAACCTGAAAAAAGAAGAGGCACTGGTTCCATGTCGTACCGCATGTCCGGCTCATACCGATATCCCGCGTTACATCCGTTTTGTAAAAGAGGGAGATTATGATGCGGCTGCAGCGGTTATCCGTGAGAAAGTACCGTTCCCGAATGCATTGGGACATATCTGTAATCATGTATGTGAGCTGGACTGCAAACGTCATGAGGTAAGTGAGTCTATGTCCATCCGCGATATCAAACGTTATGCTGCAGAGCATGATACCGGACGTTACTGGAAGGGTAAAGGCAAACAGCTTCCGGATACAGGTAAAAAAGTATGTGTTGTAGGTGGTGGCCCTGCAGGTCTGACCGCAGCATATTACCTGAGAAAACAGGGACATGCCGTAACGTTAAAAGAAGCACTTCCGACTGTCGGAGGTATGATGTCCTACGGAATCCCGTCCTACCGACTTCCGCGTGAGATCGTTGCACAGGAAGCAAAAGTGATCGAGGATCAGGGCGTTGTCATCGAGACAAATGCAAAAGTAGAGAAACCGGTAGAATTACTGAAAGAGTATGACGCAGTTCTGATGACCATCGGTGCACACAAAGGTGTCCGTCTTCCGATGGTAGGAAGCGAGCTTCCGGGCGTCCTGTTAAATATTGACTTCCTGCGTAACGCAAGCATGGGTCAGGAGACAGGAATGGGCAAACGTATCATCGTACTCGGTGGTGGAAACGTTGCATTTGACTGTGCGAGAACAGCAAAACGTCTGGGTGCAGAGGAAATTCACCTGGCATGTCTTGAGGCAAGAGATGTCATGACTGCAGATGATGAAGAAATCGAGCAGGCACAGGAAGAAGGAATCTTCGTACATCCGGCTCAGACCTTTGAACGTATTACAGGAACTGATGCGGTAACAGGCGTTGATTTCATGAACGTAAAATCATTCACATTCGATGAGAACCGCAGAGCAATCATTGAGAAAGAAGAAGGAAGCGAGCACCACATCGATGCAGATACGGTTATTTTTGCAACCGGTCAGCGTCCGGATCTGACAGAAGATGCTGGTCTGACATTAGGAAGAGCAAACAGTATTGTAGTAAAAGAGAATTCCCTGGCTACCGAGACCGAAGGTGTATTTGCTGCCGGCGACGTAGTATATGGAACAAAATCAGTAATTATGGCCATTGCATCCGGCCGTGATGCAGCGGTTGAAATCGATAAATATCTGGGTGGTGACGGAGATATCAGTGAAGTACTTGCTCCGGAGCAGCATGCAGATCCGAAGATTGGTAAAGTAGAAGGATTTGGCTACCTTGCACGTACCAAGACAGATGTGACACCGGCTGCAGAGAGACAGGACAACTTCAATGAAGTTGATCATGGTATCTGCGACGCAAATATCTGTGGTGAGGCAAGCCGTTGCCTGCAGTGTGACTTAAGACTTCAGATCCATCCGTCCAGACTGTGGACTGAGTATTCAAATCAGAAGGAGGCGTAAGACAGATGAGTGCTTTAGAAAATGCAAAAAACATGAGTGTTGAAGAAATTCTGGCAAAAACTGCGGCTTCCCGATTGATCGAGTTCGGCGCAGACCGCACGGGAGTGACAGACAAATGGAATCAGGTAAATGCAGAACGTGAATTTCAGACCAATCCGATTCGCGTGGTTGCAGGTTTAAATAATGCGGATATCGCAGGGGTTCAGCTTGAAGTATTAAAAGCGAACCCGAAGAAAGTTATGGAAGGTATGGCAATCGCAGCACTGGCAGTGAACGCAGATGAGATGTATTTGTATATTCCAGCAAAAGAAGCTGATTATGCGAAAGAACTGGAAGCACAGGCTGCTGAGTACGGCATTCAGATCCAGACCGGAATCATCAACCGCAGAGCAAGCCGCGGAGGAGCATTCCATCACATTTTAACAATGGCAGCACTGGCTGACATTTTTGCAGACAGCTATGAGCCATGCACTTATATGGCAGTCTGCAAAGACGGCAAGATGGGTGAACTTCAGAAAGTTGCATTTGGTACAAAAGTAGCTGATCTGGTTGGTGATGCTGATGTGAAAGCCATTGCCATCGGAACAAAATTATATGATGCATCTACCATGGATCTGGTGATCGAGGCAGATACACAGATTGGAAACGGTGTGATCACTGTTTATGATTCCAAATGCTGTATGATCCATGAGACAGAACAGGTACTTCTGGCAGAGCGTAAGCAGAGCTGCGGTAAATGTACATTCTGTCGTGAGGGTTTGATCCAGCTTCATACTATGGTAAAAGAAATTACCGAAGGACAGGGCAAAAAAGAATTTACAGATATGATGACAGAAATTGGAGAGGCTATGACATTCTCCACTCCGTGTACCATGGGACAGACTGCATCTGATTTTGCAATGGGTTCCCTGAAATATTTTGCAAATGAATACGAAGATCATATCAAAAAGAAAAAATGTGCAAACAATGTATGTTCTGCATTTATGAATATTTACATCGATCCGAACCTTTGCGAAGGCTGTGAGGAATGTGCAGATGTCTGTCCGGCTGACGCCATCGAGGGCAAGAGCGGATACATCCACATGATCGATGAATTCGAATGTACAAAATGCGGCAAATGTATCGCTGCATGTGAGAATGACGCAATTATCCAGACAACCGGCCGTGTACCGAAGCTGCCGACCCGTCTGACAAAATGCGGCAAATTTAAAAAGAGATAGCCTTTCGGCTGTCATCGGGTTACTGTTCACTACGTTCTCAGTAACACGCTT
>CABRZK010000139.1 GCA_902475415.1 uncultured Eubacterium sp. | reverse complement strand
GACTTCTGATTCTACAGATCGATATTGGATGAATTCAGGTATTTCTCCTGCTCCGGTGTCAATGTATCGATGGATTTACCCAGGAAACGAAGTTTTCTGTTTGCAACTTCCAGATCAACATCCCGCGGCACATTAATCAGCTTCTCATTTAAATTCTTTGCATTTTCTACCAGGTATTTTGCACTCAGTGCCTGAATTGCGAAGCTCATATCCATGATCTCTGCCGGATGTCCGTCGCCTGCAGCCAGGTTGACGAGACGTCCCTCTGCCAGCACATAGATCCATTTGTCTTCGCTGATCTGGTATCCGACAATATTTTTACGCTGGTCAATGGTATCCAGTGCGATCTCACGCAGGCGTTTCATGTCGATTTCCACGTCAAAATGTCCTGCATTACACAAAATAGCACCATTTTTCATGACTTTAAAATCTTTCTCACTGATAACGCCGGCACAACCGGTCACTGTGATAAAGAAATCACCGATTTTAGCTGCCTCATTCATCGGCATAACATCAAATCCGTCCATAACAGCTTCGATAGCTTTGATTGGATCTACTTCAGTAACGATGACTTTGGCGCCCAGACCTTTGGCACGCATATCCACACCTTTTCCACACCAGCCGTAACCTGCTACTACGACATATTTTCCTGCCACGATCAGGTTGGTGGTACGATTGATTCCATCAAATACAGACTGACCGGTTCCGTAACGGTTGTCAAAAAGATGCTTGCAGTCCGCATTGTTTACCAGAACCATCGGGAATTTCAGTTCATCATTTTTTGCCATTGCGATCAGACGGATGATACCGGTTGTAGTCTCCTCACATCCACCAATGACATACTGCAGCTTATCCTGCATTTTTGTATGAAGCATATGTACCAGATCGCCGCCATCATCAATGATGATATTGCAGTTATTCTCCAGAACGCTTGTAATATGCTGATCATATTCTTCCGGTGTGCAGTTATACCATGCAAATACATTTAAACCATCTGCCACCAGGGCTGCTGCCACGTCATCCTGGGTAGACAGCGGATTGCTTCCTGTAATGTACATTTCTGCACCACCAGCAGCCAGTACTTTACATAAATATGCTGTCTTAGCCTCCAGATGAATGGACAGGGCGATACGGATACCTTCAAATGGTTTCTCCTTGGAAAAATCATCTTCCAGACTGCGCAGAAGCGGACAGTTTTTACGAACCCAGTCTATTTTGTGTGCTCCAGACGGAGCAAGGTTAATATCTTTGATTGAACTCATTGGTTTCCTCCTAAAATGTCTAAATTATTTAATTTCTGTAATTTTTCATTATATCATAAGCAAAAACGGCTTATGATCACATTCGCCGTTCGTCAATCAAGCCAGCATGTTGACTCTCTTGCACTCATTATATCATGAACAAAAGCATCACCGCAACATCAGACTTCCTGTGCTTCTTCCCTCTGCTGGCGTTCCTTTTCCGCGATAATTGCCTCATTCAGTGACAGCATCTTGGCATCCAGCTTAGATGTGATCGCCGCACATTCCCTCAGTTCCTGACTGATATACTGTGGTGCATTTCCTTCGAATTTATAATAAATCTTGTGTTCCAGACTTGCCCAGAAATCCATGGCAATCGTACGGATCTGAATCTCCACCTTGGTATGTCGGATTCCATTTGTTGTCTGGATCGGTACCGTGATCAGCATGTGATAGCTGCGGTATCCGCTCTCCTTTGGGTGCTTCATGTAATCTTTGATATAGAGAATGGTAAACTCCTGCTGTTTACCGATCATATCTGCCAGTCGGTAGATATCTGACGTAAATGAGCATACAATCCGCACACCGGCGATATCATTGATATGCTCTACCATATTCTCCATTGTATTTTCCAGACCGTGACGGCTCAATTTCTTTGCGATACTGTTCGGTGTCTTGATCCTGGATTTGATATATTCAATCGGGTTGTACTGATGAATAAACTGAAATTCATCATTCATGATATCCAGTTTTGTCCGAACCTCCTTAATCGCTGCATTATATAGAAACATCAGACTCTGCCAGTCGTAGACGTTTTCCCCTCTTTCTGCATCTTCTGCCATATGCAACCAAAAACCTCCTGAATTTGCAACAGATTCACAGATTTTCCTTTGAAAATCCACGTCTCTCACCTTTTCTTTTTTATTTTCTTCAGACTATTATACCTTATCTTTCCGCTCTTTTTGTCATTTTCATTTATTATTAAGAATTAATTCCGCAGAAAGCCTTTTTTCTTCAGCTGCTTTTCGATATCATCCAGAATCTCCTCGGATTCTGCCTCAACGGTATGAAAATGACTGTCGCCAGTCAGAATCTTCAATGGCTGATCTGAGATTTCTCCCATTTTACGGATAAATTCGTCCACATCCCTGCGGTTTTTCAAGATCAGATCTGCGCTGAGCTGTCCGTAAATTTCGTGCTCTACCACCACATCACAGACATGTCCACCATGATCCACGATCAGATACAGTTCTTCCCGCATCTGTTCATCCGTATGACGTACTGCAAAAATCCTTCTGCTCATATTTTGTCCACGATCCGGATCAAAAAGCACATATCCTTTGTTCGTACTCAGAATATTACGGTTGGTTGCCAGCAAAAGTGCAATATCCTGCACGATCACCTGTCTGCTGACACCAAAGCGTTTCGAAAGTTCCGTCCCTGATAATGGGCGGCTCTCCTGCTTTAATATCTTCATCAGCTCTGTTCTTCGTGTCATTCCGTCTGTCATCCTGTCTTAATCCTCCTCGAGCACCTGAATCTCCAGAAAATCAAAATCAATCTCTTCTATAAAGTTATCCTGATAGAACCGTGCCTTGGCATGCCGTTTGAATTCATCGATGGTGTGCTCCAGCCAGATTGGTTTTCCCAGATCAAATTCATAGCATACTTCTTCTAACGCATGAAACACTTTATGTGTGCGGGTTTCTTCACTATCATCACTGATGGTAGTATCGCGCAGCATGCGGTTATTTTTAAATTCTTTTGCCCATAAACGAAACATTTTAACTTCTCCTCTGTCTGTTGGCCTCATACATCAGAATACCTGCCGCCATCGCCGCATTCAGGGATTCCAGCTGTCCTCCCATCGGAATTCTGATATAAGCATCAGCCAGTCTGGTTGTTTCTGCTGTCAGTCCATTTCCTTCATTTCCGATCAGGAACGCTGTTCCGGTCCGGTAATCCGGCTCATCGTAGCAGACACTGCCCTCCAGATGTGCTGCATAGACACAGATCTTACGACTCTGAAGCTGTCGGATCGTCTCATGCAGATCCTCCGTAATATAAAACGGCAGACGGAAAATACTTCCCATGGTGGATCGTATTGTCTTCGGATTATAAATATCCACGGTGCACTTATCCATGATTACACCGGAGATACCTGCGCCTTCCCCGGTACGAAACATTGTACCGAGATTTCCCGGATCCTGGACATTTTCCAGAATGAGCCAGATTCCATTCTCCTGCTGCAACATATCTCCCAGACTGTTCTCCTGCATTTTTACCAGACAGAGTACGCCCTGTGGGGTTTTGGTATCTGATACTGCCGCAAATACAGAATCTGACAGCATCTCCCAGTCAGTCCCTTCAAAGACACCTGCATGGGCCGGATCTTTTGCAAAAGATTCCGATACATACACTTTCTCAATACGCTCCGGCGGTGTCTCCCGAAACATCCGGATGCCTTCTACGACATACAGCTGTTGTTGCCGCCGCGTTCTTGCATTTTTTATCAGTTTACTTAAGGCTTTCACCTGTGCATTTGATGTACTTGTTATCATTGGTTCTTCCTTTTTCGATTCTTTCAAAAACAGGCGCACCGAGCATTTTTGCGATCACGCCGCTTTTCCCACTTATCATTATACCCAGAATCGCACAAAAAAGCAATTTACATTATCCCCGGAGTGAACTTATCCGGAATAATATAAATTGCTTTCTGATAAACAATAAAACCGTATGACAAAGCTGCTGACTTCTGCTCTGTCCTGACAGTTTCCTGTATCCTTCCTGTGATTCTTAGATAGAGAGGTTTCTTCCTACATCGAACTGGTAATCAGAAATCCTCTTCTCCATAGCCAGTGCCTCATCCACATCAAAATCTGTGAACTTACCGTCTCTGTAAGCAACGACACGGTTGCTCTTGCCTTCACAGAGAAGATCCACCGCATAAGCACCCATGGTAGATGCATACACACGGTCTTTACATGTCGGGCTTCCGCCACGCTGCATGTGACCAAGAATAGTCGCTCTGGTCTCCATACCTGTCGCTGCCTCGATACGTCTTGCCAGAGATGTGGAATGTCCGATTCCCTCTGCATTGATGATAATATAATGTCTCTTGCCACGCTTACGATTTGCAATGATGTTATTGACAATCTTCTGCTCATCGTAATCATATTTCTCTGGGATCAGTACCTGCTCAGCTCCGTTTGCAAGACCACACCATAATGCGATATATCCTGCGTCACGTCCCATTACTTCGATGATACTGCAGCGCTCATGAGAAGATGCTGTATCACGGATTTTGTCGATGGCTTCCATCGCTGTATTAACAGCGGTATCAAAACCAATGGTATAATCGGTACAGGAAATATCCAGATCAATGGTTCCCGGGATACCGATTGTATTGATTCCCTGTGCTGCCAGTTTCTGTGCACCACGGAAAGAGCCATCACCACCGATTACGATGATTCCTTCGATTCCATGCTTTCTGCACATCTCTGCGCCAAGTTTCTGTCCTTCTTCTGTACGGAACTCCGGACATCTTGCTGTCTGAAGAATCGTACCACCGCGCTGAATGATATCAGATACATCTTTTGCTTCCATATCGACAATATCTTCAGCCAGCAGACCTGTATAACCACGTCTGATACCCTTTACCTTTTTTCCCTTTGAGATTGCCTGACGCACTACCGCACGTATAGCTGCATTCATACCCGGTGCATCACCGCCGCTTGTTAAAACGCCAATTGTTTTAATTTCTCCCATCTCTGTTTCCTCCCTGTCTGAACTTTGCTGTCCGCTTTGCAGACATTCATACCATCTGTCACTATCAATCCATATAACTGTAATAAACTTTGCCGTATTGCTTGAACAATGTCTCTGCCGCCGACTGAGACATACTTGAGACCTCTCCTGTAACAGGATCCGCCAGCCATACAGCGTTTGTATCATACGCTGTGATCAGCGCATAATCGCTGTCTGATATCTTCACAGCCACCAGTCGGTCTCTGTAAACAAAATGCAGAACATCTGTCAGCTCCAGACCTGTCAGGTCAATGGTCTCTGCCGGAAGTGCATCTGACATTGCTGCAAATAACGGTTGAGAATCATCCACTTCTGATTTCAGCTCCCAGCCTTCGTAGCTTGCAATCTTGTTGATCAGAATCTGATTGATGCCCGTCTGACTGTCCGCCTTATCAATACTGTCAATATTCAGATCCCAGATATAAGCTCTGCCGGCTCTCTGCCACAGAACCTGTTTATGACTGGTCATAATTGTTCCGGCATAAGTATTGCCGTACTCAACAGCCTCCTGGATCGTATTAAATGATGCTGCCATGCGTCCCTTTGTATACACATAATACTGCATTTCCACATTGTCCGAGGACTCATACTTCTTGGAAATATCATATCCCGGATCAAGATATCTGGCAATCTGTGTGATTGGTACAAAACTGTCTGATGTTCCAAGATACAGCCAGTTCTGTATACCCCTTGTACCGTCTTTGAGTCTGTCCACATAAACTGTACTGTCTGACGCTTCAATATTGCGGATGATATAGTCTTCTCCATCATCCTCATAATCTGTATAATCACCATTTGAAACAGCTTTGGCAAGTTTCATGGAAATATTGCCCTCGCTGATTGTCAGGCGCATCACGTAATCTCCTGATTTACTGTAGCTTTTGACATCATTCAGCTGTCCATCCACAATGTGTATCTCGCTGACAGGTGCCTGAATAACCCCCGTAGAATCTTCTTTTACAAGGTCCGGATCAATCAGTCCGTATACCAGATCTTCTCCGGCATAGCCCAAAGGTGTGATCAACTGACCGCTGCCGCTGATCGTCTGCTCTTTGCCTGTATTCAAATCTATAAGCTTTAAACTGTCGCCGCCGTAATCATTGCCGCCCTCGCTCATGACAAAAATGCCTTTATCAGAAGCTGTGCAATTACTGCTGTTCAGATTATCCCAGACTTTCTCCATCCTTCCAAGGGATACATCAATTTTATAAACACAGTCTTCCAGCATCAGATAAGCCTCGTTATTGCTGTTCATATAAGCCAGCTCCTCAAGACCGCTTCTCATCTGCTCGAAGCCTTTATCAAAAGGTATAAAGATCATTTCTTCCAGCATGACATCTCCGTGACTGAAATGATTGACCATAATGCCTTCTCTGCCCTCATAATTTCCCGAGTGCATATAGCCGTAAACAATAAAATATAAATCGCCGGTATCCGGATCTGCGTGAATGACCTTGATTTCACAATCATCTTCATGACCGCAATTATGGCCCTCATCCGCATCCGCATAGACTTTCGTCAAAATCTTGTTGGTGCCGTCATAAAGCCACAGCTGTCCATTGGAAACAATATACGTATACTGCTGCTCCTGTGTTCCGTAAACGGCATACTGAACATCATCCGCACTGCCGATACCTAATCGAAGTGCACCACTATCTATGCTGACCTCCGACAAATTCATATCCTCTGACATCTGTCTCTCAAAATCCAGCAAATAAATCTTGGAATCTGTCCATCTTAATCGATAATATTCTTCCACATTATAAAAAGTA
>CABRZK010000138.1 GCA_902475415.1 uncultured Eubacterium sp. | reverse complement strand
AAGAGCGCGCCGTCATGGATAAAGAGCGTGAAATGCAGGAGCGTATCAGAGAAGCGGATAGAGAAAATGCAAAGCTGCAGGCAAAAATTGAACAACTGTCACCTGCAGAAGCCTCGCCAAAGTAAATATTTTTAAGGAGCCATTCATGAAAAAATCATTAGATCGTTTCCTAATAGCACAGCAGAATTACTATCATGACGCTTATGAGGAATTAAAGGTAGGTAAAAAGAGAAGCCATTGGATGTGGTTCATATTCCCCCAGATTCGTGGTCTCGGATACAGTAATATGGCGATATACTATGCCATTGAAAGTCGTGAGGAAGCTGAAAACTATATTACGGATCCAACCCTCGGCCATAATCTGATTGAAATATCCACTGTCCTGCTGGAAATTAAAGACAACGATGCAAAGAAAGTAATGGGTGAACCAGATGATAGAAAGCTCCAGTCCTGTATGACCCTATTTGATACTGTAGCTCCGGAAATTGATGTATTTGAAAAAGTACTCAAAAAATTTTTCGGTGGAGAAAGAGATAATAGGACCCTGGAAATTCTGCAGAGTTGTGATCATAGGAATGAATAACTGAGTCAATCAACATATAAAAGCACATTTTCATTCTTGCATAAGCAAAGGCTACCGCCTAACAAATACCAGGACGGCAGCCTTTGCGATTATTCCTAGAAGCCCACTTTTTATCATTTATTGAATTTTCTTTTCTCAATGTAATAACACAAACTTATTAGGTAACCAACCCTCCAAAGGAGAAACACTTCATTATTCCGTATGGGAGTCGTCTCAAAAGATACGTCGGAATTTCAGATAATCTGAAAAAGGTGAAATGCCCCGTCATAAATATCATAAATAGATATAGCAACATTCCACATAGAAATCCCTTAGCTGCACTCTTCAATTTCTTATTACAAGAAATCATCTTAACTGCCTCCCTTCAAATTTGAAGTTGCTGAGGTTTCAGTTAAGTTCATTTCCTTCAGCATCAATAAAAACGTACTCCGATGGGACAGATGAACAATAGAACACATACGGATAGGCATCTTTTTCTATCATTTCTTCATGTGTACCTGCTTCATCCGTAATTTTTACAGAAACACAATTTGGATTGTTCACAATAAAGGCATACCCACGATTCCAGTTCAAAACAGCAATATCCATGAAAGGAGACATCGGTTTGTATGTCCGAACATAAGCATATTCTGCTTCTCCTTTGATTTCTACTTCCATAGGAAGGTAGTAATGCGTCTGATATTGATTGCCAGAAATAAACCAAACGAGTGCCGTATCATCTACGGTACACATACCTCCATACTGCATATCAATCGTATCCGCATCGGAAACTGGAATTTCTTCTCTGGCTTTTTCTATCAGTTCATCCGTACCTTTATATGTCTTTGTACAGCCTGAAATAGAAAAACATAATATGCAAGTCAGTAAAATGCATGTGATTCTTTTCATAAAAAACACCTCTGCAACTCCCTATTTTACATTCCTAAGCCGACAGAATTCTCACGTTCTCCCTCCGGTAACACCTGCAGCGCATCCTGCACAGTACTGAACACACGCTCATTCAGCCAGCCTCCCTGTTTTCTGTTCTGGGCCGCAGATATCACTGGGTACTGCCAGATGGTCTTTTGATGGGTGTAATTGAGCCAGGAATCAATCCACCAGTCACTTTCCTTTGCCTTGATTTCGTAAGCCACGTATCCGCGGCAGTTTTCCCCGCGATGTGGCATGGAAAATTCTGCAAAAATGCTGGCATACTGCTGGCTTCCGTAAAATGGAAAATTCTGGTTGGTATCGTATGCTTCATTTTGTAAAGACGCATACTCTGCGGTGTAAGAAGTCCCATCCTTATCGTAAAGGACCTGGCCGGTAAGTTCTCCCTGGGCAGTCCAACCGCCGTTCAATTCCTGGTATGCAGGATTGATCTGCACTGCCTCTATCCCGCGAAAGCCCGAATTTCCGTTCCATAAGAAATGATGGATTACCTTCCACTGCCCTTCCTGTTCCAGTTCCACTGCCACGCCGTCAAGCTGCAGCCGCTCATCCCCGTCCCGCAGCAAATCATCGCTTTGATTCAGCAAAATCTGTCTGGCATTTTTGCATGCCAGAATATCTTCTTCCTTTAAATCATGCAAAATCTCTTCCGGAAAACCCAGGGATAACAGATGTGCTTTGATTTCTTCACTCGCCGAATCCTGCGTTTCTTTTGCAGTTGTCCACGCCATGTGATAGGAACCAAAACATGTATAGCCGATGAGCAGGCCTGCCGCAGTCAGAATTGCTGCTCCCGCTGCGTATCTTCCATCTGAAATCCGCACCGGATGCTCTTCCAGTACATATTCGGCCTGTTCCAGTTTTTCTGCTATATTCTTTAACTCCACAAGGATTCCAATATATGCGGCAACGATCGCCAGGCCAAGAATCCATCCCTCATATTCCCGAACCGCAAGCACGGTCACCACCACATACCAGATGATGATATGGAGCAGGACCTCATTTTTTATTTCCGCCTTACGCTTTTCCAGTTCCTCACGCATACCAAGGAAGAGACAAACCATCAGAAAAACCGGCAAAATTCCGCCACAGAAAACAATCACTTTCCATACATATGAAACATAAATTTTCTCCCGTTCGAGCACACTTCCAATCACAATGTTCACGATGGTAATCACAACTTTGAGCGCGGCGCCTGCGTATCCGGCTTTCAGCCAGCGGTTTTCCAGTCTCAGTTTTCGGAATCCCGTAAACAGCAAAAGGGCACCAAGGAAGGGAAGAATCTGATTGAGAAAGAGAAAATTCAATGTAATCCCAAAGAGACCCATTCCAATCAGAATCTTCTCATATGTCTGTTTCCAGAAACTCTCTTCCATGTAATCGCCCCTTTTTCAAATTATTTGTTATAAATATGGTAGCACAAAAGTGAACCTTTATCTTTAATTCTCCATTACAAAACTATTAATTATAACAAACGATAACCAGATATTCATACAGCGATAAACGGGCATTCATAGGAATATTGACTTTTCGATGAAAATATAATAAAATGTAGGCAGCTAAGAAATGTGATGATTTCCCATGCGGCAAAACGAAAACCCCAGAGGGTGCCTCCTCTGGGGTTTTCTTGTTCATTACGGCGAACCGACCGTTTAGGCTGTTGCTGCCTATTTATCTCTGTCCAGCCATTTGCATATGTAGTAGCTAACTACACCTGCTAAAACAGAGACAAAAAATGTGATGATAAAATCTCCCATCCGACTCACCTCCTTTCTGCTGGAGGTTCGGCAGCCTTTTTAGCATAGCACATTTCTTCCCATTAATCTACATAAGTTGTCATACCATCATCTGATAATCCTTGATTTGCCCCAAATCCAATGGTAAAATACTCATAGATTCTTTCATTTCAACAACATTTGTCTCTGACAAAGCGCACGCCATTTTATGACCGAATGAGTGGGGGAATTCTGGAAAAATAAACAGAATAATATGTACGTTGGAGGAACTTCCTTTGGGAGGTTCCTTTTTTCGTGCCCAAAAGGAGGACTTAGCCTATGAAACTTACAATCAGGGATCTTATCCGGCTTCGCCACTGCGAAAGCCACTACCGTCTCGGAAAGCTGGGATTATATGCTGCATCAAAACGTACCCAGTTTTTTTATCAAAAGAAGGACTCTTTAATTTTAGCATTATCCAAAGGGCCTACTTCATTTTCAGAAGCACTCGAAAAAGCATTTCTGGAATACAGCAGAGACTGGTTCCTTAATAACCGCCAGTATGAAACCTGCCGGGATCAGGACCTTGCCAGGTGGCATCGCTTTGCTGACTGGTTCTTTGAGCAGGGTTATCAGATTTTGAAGACCAGGCTCTGCTCAGCGATTTCAGTCAATACAAGCTGCAACCACGTAGCGGTGTCTGAATTATCTGCACAAGCAGATCTGGTTCTTAAAAAGGGGGAGCATGTCTATGCTTTAAGTATTTTCCCGAATGAACCACAGTATTCTGTGAGAGCCAGGAAGCAAGAGACCCAGGCATATTACAGCCTGGAACTGTTATCACAATACCTGATCAGCGCTCCAGCCTATGGACAGGAAACGATTTCCATGATCTGCTACTTAAAATCCAAAGAGGATAAGGCTGATTTTCTGGCCTCACAGTATACGGAAGGGAAATGCTATCTTCAAATGGGATACGGCGGGATAGCGGAGGCCACCCAGGCTCTCCTGAGCACGATCCAGCTTTCCGTACCTCAAAAATGTGAATACTGCCGCTATACAGATGTATGCCATCAGCAGAATACTTCCGCATTGGCACCGGAAAAACAACCAGAAGAAACTTCCATCCCTGTTCCAGCGGAAACAGTCGATTTAGAGAAAGGACTGACACCGGAGCAGCGGAGAGTTGTTGAACACATGGATGGCCCTATGGCAGTCATCGCGGTACCTGGTGCCGGCAAGACTCACTGTCTGATTGCACGTATGGTACGAATGATCAAAAACGGGATTTTGCCGGAACAAATTCTTTTTGTCACCTTCACCAAAAAGGCCGCTGGCGAAATTCTGGAACGTGCCAGACGGGTGCTCGGTGAAGAAAGTGCATTGCCGGCCATCTTTACCTTCCACAGCCTTGGCTACACGATTCTTCGCAAACATGAGGATTTCATAGGAAAATCCTTAAAAATTGCAGAGAAGGTAGACTACTATCGTCTGATTTTGCAGATCATTGATGAAATCTCTCCATTGTCCGGCATTGACTATGACGGACTCACCGGTGATTTCGGCCTGCTGAGCAGGATTTACAACGCTGTACTTTCCATTGAGAAAGACGGACTGGAAGAGTGGAAAAAACATGCGGATTTTCCTGATCCGGATGGTTTAGGGTGCCTTTATCAGAAACTGAAGGAACGAATGAAAGAAGAGGGGTATATCTGCTTTGATGAACAGATCCAGCTTACCAACCAACTGTTTAGCGAATATCCAGATGTATTAAAAAGCTATCAGCAGCGTTTTCGCTATGTAATGATTGATGAATTCCAGGATATCTCGTCAGATCAGGTCGATCTGGTATACGCCATCGCATCCCATGGAAATATTGTGGTTGTGGGAGACGATGATCAGAGTATTTATTCCTGGCGCGGAGGAAGCAACTATTACCTGCTTCATTTTCAGGAGATGTGGAGCAACAGTAAAATCGTGATTCTTCCAGATAATTTCCGGTCGGTAGACCACATTTTGGAAGCTGCAAATGCGCTGATTGCTAATAATACGAATCGGTATCGCAAATCTCTGCGTTCCCATCACCGCGCTACGGTTCGGCCGATTTATCGGAAAAATGTTCTGGTAGATACCATCCGGGATCTGGTTGCATCCGCAGAACGCTCTGGTTATAAACCTGGAGATATTGCCATCATTGCGCGCAAAAATAAAGCGCTGGAAAAGATCAAAAAAAGTTTAGATGGTTTTTACCTTGCAACTTCACCCAAAACATTACTCATAAAGGATGAGGTATTTATTGCCATTCGTGACACATTTTCTCTCTACGTGACCAATTTTCATGATCCACTGGCGCTTTACAGACAGCTGAAACGTAATGGATATGAACTGGACATTCCTGTCGAGCGAGACCACATGTTGGAAAGCTTCTTAAAATATTTCAATCTTCCAGAACCAGATTTATATGATCCGGATCTGCTTGAAATATATGAAGCATCCGGCAGTCCCGGTATCGCACTTGCCAGGACACTTTCTTCCTGTAAAAAACTTCTGTATGCCCAGGATCTGTCCGATGCCGTTCGGTCCATTTACCAGTTTCTCTGGCAGAAGAAGGAACATCCGGCAGTAGAAGAGTTGTGCTCCCGCATCGAAATGCGGGCTATCAATACGGCTTCCAAATTTCTTAACCATATGAATGCCATGATCGAATTTTCTGATACAGCAGAGGTTGAATATCCCGCAAGCCCCGATACGATTACCCTTCTTACTGCTCATAAATCAAAAGGGAAAGAATTTCCCACCGTAGTAATTTATGGAGTAGAAGAGTTTGAAGAATCAGAAGAGGGCCGGAACCTACTGTATGTTTCCATGACCCGGGCCAAACGAAACCTCTTTCTTTTGCAGGGTAGTTTTTCCGATGCCCCACTGTATCCGGAGTTTAAAAACTATGTCGATTGACCGCTGCCGCGGCATCTTGTTCACGCACAGATATTGTGTTAAGATGGGGTATGGAAATAGTGGGGGGAGAATTACATAGCTCCCGGTCACCATAGAACCCTTGATCGAAAAAAATACTATATGGCATATACGGAAAGTAAAAATAACCAGGAGGAAAAGGATTATGAAATTTGAGTGGATTGAAGAAGGGGACGGCCGTTACCGTGTCCAGTTTTTTGACATGGATGAAAAGAAGGTATTCGACATTAAGATTACCGACTATAGTGATCCGTACTGGCAGCAATCAGACCTGGAACGGAAGATTCGTCGCGAATGCTGCTATGACGTTATCTTCTATGCCGGACACCGCAAGAGCTACTCTGACAACCCGAATTACGAAACGGAATACGGTTTTCAGGGTAAATCAGAACATGACATAATATATATCCGGGAACTGTGCAAAAATTTTATAGCAAATTCCTATGTTTTTGATTACGAAAAAGCATTGCGCGGCCTTCAAAAGAGGAAGGCAATGTCAGATTGGTTTCTGGCCAGTGGTTATACCGGAGATTATGAAGGAAAGCAGGAATATAAAAGATCTATTGTAGTTGACGAGCTTGACTAAAAAGCTTACTAAATTGGTTGCCACATCGTCATCTTGTTCACGCGCAGATATTATGTTAATATGGAGTATAGAAATAG
>CABRZK010000137.1 GCA_902475415.1 uncultured Eubacterium sp. | reverse complement strand
GTCGATGAAATATACAGATCCGGATAAAATTTTTGAAACATATGTTACCTCCGTATTACCATCATGTACTCCCACTTCTGTCAAGCAATATTTCTTGAACTGATTTTTATCACATTCGGGCGTACATGCATTTATTTGTCCAGAACTTTCTTCAGCTCCTCTACAAAAGTATTCACATCTTTAAACTCCCGATATACAGATGCGAACCTCACATAAGCGACTGCTTCCAGATCCTTCAGCTTATCCATCACCAGTTCTCCGATCACGCTGCTTGGAATTTCCTTTTCTTCCATATTGAAAATTTCAGTCTCCACATCATCGATCAGCTGATTGATCTGATTGACAGACACCGGGCGTTTGTGACATGCCCGCAGTACACCATCCTCAATTTTTGAACGATTATATTGTTCTCTGGTGTTATCCTTTTTAATAATGATCAGTGGTATCGTCTCCACTTTTTCATAAGTTGTAAAACGTTTTGAGCAGTCATCACAAAGTCTTCTGCGTCTGATGGAACAATTATCTTCCGCGGGTCTGGAATCGATCACGCGGGTATTGTCACTGCTGCAATAAGGGCATTTCATCGCTCTTCTCCTCCGTATTTTTCCTATGTACTCTCATATTCTTCTGAATAAAGCATTCTGAGTGAAATCAATTTTAATCATAGTTTGTGCAGACATTTCTCCGCACATATATCTACCAGTATTACATCCGGTCCGATCCGAACAATTTTTTTCCAGTCTATGACATATTCTGTGTCACATCCCACCAGATGAAACCACTTCGGAGGTCCCTTTATGATCATTGCACATATCTGTCCGCTGCACTCATCAAACTCCAGATCACAGACGTTTCCCAGACATCTGCAGTCAGAGGCATTGATCACCTCTTTTTTTGAAAACTCACATAAACGCATCACATACTGCCTTTTTTATTCAATTTATGTAAAAGCAGAAAATCTGTGCCAGCACTGTTTTGATTCAAGTTTTCTGATTTACCGTCGTTACCCAATATCAAAACAGGCTGTCTGCGTCATTATACGTTAAATCTGAACAGAATTACATCTCCATCCTGTACCACATATTCTTTTCCTTCCAGTCCTACCAGACCTTTTTCACGGGCTGCTGCCAGGGAACCACACTCAAGCAGGTCCTTATAGTTTACAACCTCTGCGCGGATAAATCCACGTTCGAAATCAGTATGAATCTTTCCTGCAGCCTGTGGTGCTTTGGTTCCTTTTTTGATGGTCCATGCACGGGTCTCATCCTCACCTGCAGTCAGGTAGCTGAGCAGACCAAGCAGACTGTAACTTGCTTTAATCAGTTTCTCCAGACCAGACTGTTCCAGACCAAGATCTTCCAGGAACATTGCTTTCTCATCGTCATCCAGTTCTGCAATCTCCTGCTCAATCTGTGCACAGATTACAAATACTTCAGAACCTTCCTCTGCAGCAAGTTTGCGTACATTTGCCACATGCGGATTGTTCGCTCCGTCGTCTGCCAGATCATCTTCCGAAACATTTGCTGCGTAGATGACCGGTTTTGCGGTCAGCAGATTGTAGGATGCAAACCATTCCTGATCATCCTCATCATCGCCTACTTCAAATGTCTTTGCCAGCTTACCATCTTCCAGATGTGCTTTGATCTTCTGTAATAATTCCAGCTCTTTTGCCAGTTTCTTATCCATTCTGGCACCTTTGGTGGTCTTTGCGATGCGGCGGTCAAGAATCTCGATATCAGAGAAAATCAGCTCCAGGTTGATGGTCTCGATATCTCTGGCCGGATCTACACTTCCGTCTACATGAACGACATTCGGATCCTCGAAGCATCTTACTACATGAACAATGGCATCTACCTCACGGATATTTGCCAGAAACTGGTTTCCAAGTCCCTCACCTTTGCTGGCGCCTTTTACCAGACCTGCGATATCTACAAACTCGATAACAGCCGGTGTCACCTTTTTGGAATGATACATATCTCCCAGTAATTTCAGACGCTCATCCGGTACTGCAACGACACCTACGTTCGGGTCGATGGTACAGAACGGGTAGTTTGCTGACTCCGCTCCGGCTTTTGTCAGTGAATTGAACAGGGTACTTTTTCCGACATTCGGAAGTCCCACGATTCCAAGTTTCATCGATCTATTTCCTCCTTAAAGCTCCCGTTTTCTACGGGAATTTCTTTCTTGTCTGTAACTCTTTTCTGTATAAGGATACGGAAACTTCTGTTTTTAATTCTAAGTTTCTCCTCATCATAAGTCTGATAAAAAACAAAATCAAGCTATGATAAAACGCTAAAGAGTCTATCACAGCCTAATATTATAGCATACCTTATTTACTTTTTAAATAGATAATCGCAAGTTTTTATATCTGTAGTTTCCACCAATCTATTGACATCCAAAATCTATATATACCCGGTAAATTGCATTTATCTTCCATGCAGATTATTGTCTCCCATCTGTATCATCACCACTTCGCATGGATTTCCAAACCGGGGGATATTTGCGGTATTGGACACTCCGGCACTTACGATCATATTGTCATACTGACCGTAGGCATAGTGTGGGAACAGTCCCTGCCCTGGCGCAAACACTGGAATGCCACGTTTGGTTCCCCCTTTACTGAACAGTCTCCACTGTCCGCCATGTGCATGACCTGCTACAATCAGTGCAAAGGTATTACGTGAAGTATCTTTGATATATTTTGGATAATAATCCGGATGATGGCAGATCAGAACCTTAACGCCATCTTTCTTTGCGAAACAATTCAGCCATTCCAGGTCATATCTGGTAGACAATCCGCCAATGCGTAGTTTCTGTTCTTTTACAGTCAACTCACAATCCTGATTATCCAGAAAAATAACGCCCAGCTGTTCAAAAAACTGAAGGTCTTCCTGCGTATGATACCATTCATGGTTGCCGACGCCCAGAACCACCGGAGCAATTTTTACCGCTTCTTCCAGAAAATGGTAACCATTTGCCTTATTCCAACGAGTTGTCTTCTCTCCGGACGATGCAGAACCATCGATTTTGCGTACAATATTAAATAGCCAGGTACGTGTTCTTGGAATTCCCTGCCACTCATCCATCTGCTCTACCGTCCACGGACTCACCGCTGGGTCATGGCGTTCCATCAAATCCCCGGCCACCAGAATCAGATCCGGTTTCTGCTGATGTAAAATGGAAAGCGCTCCATCCGGGCAACGGTCATGCACGTCAGAAATCAGCGCAATGCGAATGTTTTGGGAAATGTTTGTTTTTATATTGTAGGTTGTTATAATTATTTTATTGTTCGAACTATATTTATTCATATATAAAATTGCTTTTCTCTTTTATTAGTTCGTTAATGTATTACCAGAAAGCCATTCCTGAACCATCTGTGTACTTACTTTCAGAACTTTCGTAATCTGATCTATTGGCATTTTCTACCAGTCACAATCATAGTGCCTGCAGAAGCAGCCAAAACTACAAACCATACTGCCATCACATTTTTATATTTCCCTTTGATTTTTATTTATTGGTTCATTTATTCGCTCATTTTGCATTTTACTGGCTCATTTACTGGTTCATTGTGAGCCAGTAAATAATTTATAAAAACCAAAGTTCTTCTTTCGTTGTTGAAATCGCCGTAGCTCCCGCATCCAGTGCCGCAATAATGTCTTCTTTATCAGAGATCAGTCCACCGGCAATCACCGGAACCGGCAACTTTTCTGCCATCTGTCGGATGATTTTCGGCATCACCCCCGGCATCAGTTCCACACAGTCCGGGCGGATGGCTTTTGTACATTTTTCCACGTTTTCATAGGCAGCGGAATCTATGACAAAGAAGCGGTGTACAGTGTACAGACCCAGTTCTTTGGCTCTGCGGACCTGCGGTTGCTTCGTCGATATGATACCGTCGGCTTCCGTTTCTTTGCTGATAAAATCCACGCTGATTTCCCGGCTGGACAGACCATTCACCAGATCCATGTGTACAAATGCCAGCTTTCCTGCTTTTTTCACTGTCTGCACGATTTCCGGGATCTGGCAGACATCACCAAAAAGGATGAATACGATACTGCTCTCCGACTGACAACAGTGGTTCAGTCCTTCCATGTCTCTGGCCGCTGCGATCACCGGACAGTTTTCCAGCTGCTCCTGAAATGTTTCCGTCATACTTTGCTCCTGCCTTCTTATCAGTCTCTTATTTTATACACATTTTTTCACACTGTGCTCCAGCACCACTGAACAATCTCATTACTGCCTCTTTTCTACGATAAACAGATAGCTTCCGTTTTTTTCCTGGATACAGAATTCCTGGGTCAGCCGGAACTGCGGATGCAGACGAAGCTGTTTTTTCACCAGTCCCATTTCTCTGGAGAAGAAGATCATGCGTCCGTCTTCTGCCAGTACCACATCAGATTTTTCGAAAAATCTGCGGTACAGATCGTCTAATTCCGTTTTTGTCAGGTTCCCTGCCGGAAGGTCTGTTACGATCTCATCAAATTTATAACCATGTACAAAATCAAAATAATCACGGTTGATATAGTTGGTCTGCATTCCTGCAATTTTACTGTTCATACGTGCTTTCTCGATTGCTTCTCCGAATATATCGATGCCGTATGCGTTACGCGCTGGTGCTACAAATCTGCGTTCCATCAGCAGTGTGCCAACACCACAGAACGGATCCAGAATCTGTGCATGTTCTTTCAGATATGGTTTTGCCAGTGCCATCAGACCTGCCGCAAGAGTCGGTTTCATGCTGGCTGCCACATAGTATCTGCGGTAATCAAACCGATGATCCGGCAAAGTGTACAATTTTAATAACGGAACAAATCCACCTTCCCGGTGCTGCAGCAGACGCAGTTCCACCTCATAGTGTGAAGTGGAGTTGATCAGCTTGCGCCCGGATGCAGTCTCGATAGCGCCTGCCACGCGTTTTGCAAAGACACTGCGTTCTTCCAGAGACATCGAACCTGAGACTCCGATACGGAAACAGAATGGAGCATCGCCTTTGTGTGTCTCAGTAAGGATCTGCATCAGATCAGACTCTGCCAGTTCCTGCGCCAGCTGTTTCGGTTCTGCAGAAAGGATATTTTTCTCTGCTTTTGTATGAATGACAAATAACAGTTCCTGAAATGTTCGAATTTTCATAGTTGTTTCAAAATCTGAAACAATCGTACGCACACCGGATTTTAATACTTTTTTCTTTCCGATGACTTCCTCTGCCAGCGCATCACGAAATGCCGGTAAGGTCAGAAGTAATACATCACTGGAACGGTTCCAGCCGTTGAACTCATGCTTTTTGATTCTCTTTTTCTGAAGCAGAAGTTCCTGCAATGCATGAATTTCCGCCTGCACATGCTTCTTTTCTTCTTCCGGCGCATCATAACCTGTCAGTTCCTGCAAACGTTCTTCCAGATGTGGAAGATACTCGCTGCAGTCAATCGCTGCCAGTGCCTGTACATAAGCTTCTTTCACAAACAGTTTATCTTCTTCCTCATAGGCATCCATCAGTACGTCCAGCGCCTCCTGACAATGCAGTTCTCCGAGAATGGCAGCTGCATTTTTTCGCACTTTCGGATCCTCATCCACCAGGCATTTCATAATTTCGTCCAGACGGTTTCCGGTCATAGTGAGAAACACCTTTTTCTTTGCATCATCTTTTAATTCTTTTTTCAAGGCAATCAGACTGGCTCTGCGGTCTGTTCCTTTTTTTATTTTTTCATAAAGTTCTCTCATCCGTTTTTCTCCCGTCTCAAGATTCTATATCTCTGTTCTTTTATTTATAAACCTGCACATAGGTATCCACATCTGCTTTAAATTGCTGCCATGCATCCTCATGCTCTACATAATATAAAGGACACATCTTGCCAGTCACGTCATAATGTCGGATCACATTTTCAGAAGTCAGTCCGAATTTGGCGCACAGCCAGGCGGTCAGCTGAATCACCGAATCATAAGTTGCCTGATTGAAGGAACCATCCTCGTTCTGGTAACAACATTCAATCGCAATGGTATCCTTGTTTCGGTCATTGGATGCATAGGCGATTTCAGCCGTCGGAATACACTGCACGATTTCCCCGTCCAGTCCCACAACAAAATGGGAACTGGCTTTGGTGGTATGAGTATCCTTCAGATTTTCAAAGTAATTACGGTTTGCTATGGCTGTCGCTCCCGGATTTGCTGTGTAATGAATGACAATGCCATTCACCTGCGCCAGTGCCGTTCCCGGTCTGGAGTAGGGATTGACTGTCAGAAGCTCCACATCCAGCTCCGGTCTGTTCTCATCAATTTTTGACAATTGTACATTCTGCACTGCGACTGTCTGTTTTTTCTGATGACGTGATACGCCAAATATAATCAGTAACACCAGTGCCAGAAGTCCCAGTGCAATCCAAAGCCGCGACATGTCATATCTTTTCCGTTTAGTTTTTCGTCTTTTCTTTTTCTTCTGTCCTGCCATATTCTGTCCTGAACTCCTGCTGTCAGTTCTGTATCTTTGTCCTGATACAAAATCTTATCTGTGAATCAGTGTCTGAAATATTCGCGTGCAATCTCCAGGGTCTGTGCCAGCTGTTCTTCTGTATGTGCCATGGAGATAAACATTGCCTCAAACTGTGCCGGAGCCAGATAAATTCCATGATTCTGCATATAGTTACAATAATCAGCATATGCCTTTGTATCAGATGTTTTGGCTGTTTCGTAATCATACACTTCCTGAGTCGTACAGAACAGACTTCCCAGAGAGCAGATATGATTTACATGATAACCTCTGCCGCTTTCATCTACAATTGCCTGCAGTTCTGTAAAGAACCGGTCTGATTTTTCATTCAGCTGTGTGTAAATCTCCGGGTGCTCTTTCAGATAAGACAGCTGCGCGATACCGGCTGCCATTGCC
>CABRZK010000136.1 GCA_902475415.1 uncultured Eubacterium sp. | reverse complement strand
GTATTGTAAATCGTATTGCCCGGAACAACGGTTGTAATGGTTGTGGTTGTCTCAATCACCTGATTGGTCTCACCTGGTTTGTAAGTAAATGTAAATACATTCTCTGCTGCATTTTTGCTCAATGTCTTGGTCAGAGCCAGTGCCTGCGGTACATAATTTTCAATGTAACGATATGCTACTACCGGTTTATCACCGACATTTCCATAAAATGTCTGGCTTTCTGCCAATTGATTGCCATCTTCATCTTTGTATTCTACGGTATATGCCACCTGCTCACCTTTGATACCATATGCAACCACATAATCAGCATCGCCATTTACAGTGAACGCCGGAGCTGCCAGTGCTTCCGCATTGTCACGTCCGCTCAGGCGGATTCCTTTTACATAATACTTTTCATCTGTCACCTGAATATCATTCAGATTAAAAGAAATGGTAGAACCTGCGTTCAGATTCCCTTCTTCCACTTTCTGCTGACCGTCGATGGTTCCTTTATTTCCCGCAGACAGCGTCACTTTATAAGTGTACGGTGTCGTCGGTGCTGCCATAGCTGTCACGGCCGGAGCCATAACTCCGATCACGGTCACACTCAGAAGAGATACGAGTAATTTTTTGAATCGGAACATCTTACATCTCTCCTTTCCTGTGTGTGGCAGAAGCTTCTTTCTTTCTGCGTTTCATAGTGAAAATTGCGAGGAACAGACACACGATACCGGCTGCCAGTGCAATGGTACAATATCTGAGCATCAGATTTGTATCACCAGTCTTTACGCGTTTGGTCAATGTAATGACATTGTCTTTTCCCGGAACTTTCTTCTCGACTTTGTTCTCTTTGATGGTGGTTGTTGCCTCTGTCACTTTCTCTGTTGCGAAATTCATCCGCAGCTTTGCCAGAGTCATCTGATAGCCGTTACCCTGTGTCTCACCGTCAACGCCAACCGTCAAATGTACGGTTCCGCTCTCGCCGGAAGATAGTCTGCCGAGGTAAAAATAATCCTGAGTGGAATTATCTACCTGTTTCAGACCTTCACCAGACTGTGATTCACCCTCACCACCAACAGTTTCACTGTCGTAAAGTACGGATTCTTTATTGTCAGTTCCCACATAAGTCAGGCGGTAAGTATACGCGCCTCCTTCTGCAGAATCTTTTGCATCTTCCAGTGTCTGAATGACTTCGTTGGTCATATACCAGTCTGTTCTGGCGCTGTCAGAGTTTGTAACCTGGACTTTCAGCTCAATGCTGTCGCCCGGCTGAATATTTGCCATCTCATCTGTCACATCAGAATCCTTGAAATTACTGTTCATCTTGCTGCCGTCGAACGTGACATTCCATCCGTCAGCTCCCTGATAATCCTTTGCAAATGCAGTTGTTGCCATGCCTGCTGTCAGTGCAAGTGTCAGCACAAGGCACAAAATTTTCTTTTTCATCCTTCTGTACCTCCTTACTGCAGACTCAATCCGGTCTCATCCTCTGTCACATTGACATCCACACCCCAGGCACTCTTAATCGCTTCTTTCGCGTTGTGTGTCTGAACTGCATCAACCTCTGCATCCAGATGGAAGGTATAACCGTCATATTTATAAGTATAAGTGATCGTGTTATCTTTTACTATCTTGTTCACTTCAGAAGCTATGGATTCATTGATTCTGAGTGTATCAGACAATGCCGGTGTGGACTCTCCCACAGGCAATGCCTTTGTGTAGTACAGAACGGTACGCTCTGTGGTGGACTGATCTGCTGCGATCACCCAGCCGTTATCTGTCAGGTAATTCAGCTCGATCAACTGCGGATCCAGTGAAGTATTCTTGCCACCATTTGCATCCTGCCAGCTTTTGGTAATCGTCACACGTACAAATGTATCGATATTTCCGCTATTTGTTACGCTGATCGCTTCGCCATACTTCTTGCCCGGTGTAAACTTCTCGTCCTCGCCAAGCAGATTGCTCAGCAGGGAACCTTCTGTGGTTCCTTCCCACTTATCCGCATCTGCGTAATCTCTGCTGCTGACCACCTGGTCATTTTCTACCAGAGATACACCGATACTCTGCATATTCATCTGTACGGAATAATTCTCACTGTAATATGTCAGTGCAGCCCTTGCGCTTCCGACGCCGCTTCCAACCAGAAGCACTGCGGATGCCGCCAGAAGAAGGACTGTTACTTTTGGAAATGAATGTTTTTTCTTTCTTTTCATTTTCATGTACCTCCTACTCCTGTGTCTCGTCACTGTCTGCTGTCACTACTTTGTTCCAGTCTGCATATGCATTTCCTTCTGCATCATACAGAACCGGTGTACACTCCTGGATCACGACTACGTTGAACTCAGAAGCTTTATCATCCCCGGCCGGGAATGTATAACTTACATTCAGCTCATTTGCGGTAGTCTGTCCTGCCGAAAGTACCTCATTGTAATACCAGTAACCGTCTTCACCGGCTGTCCAGCCGCCATCCGGGGCTTTATAGCTTAAATCCACCGGAGCAAATGCTTTCACTCTGACGAAGCAGTCATAATCGCCGGTATTCTGGATCGTTATATGCTTGCCGTTTTCATCGACTTCTTCCTTCGGGACTGTCTGCGTAAATCCCATGTTCATTTTGACACCACCCTGGGCTGTGGCATATGTCGTGAAATACGCCATCGCACTTCCCACGGTCAGGGAGCCGGTGAGAGCAATCGCTGCAGCTGCCAGAACCAATGGTGTTTTATGTAGCTTTCTCATTTGGCATCCCTCCTTTTACTTTTCCTGCGCAATATACTGATACTGACCATTTTCATCTAATTCAAAATGGTTGACTACGCCGTATCCGCCATTTGTACGTCCATCTGCCTTGTTGATAAAGGATGCTTCTGCAGTCGGTGCGCCAGCTGCGCTGTACTCATCATTTGCTGTAATTGTTGTCTGAACTCCGTTCATGGATGTCAGCTTATAAGAAGCTCCGCTGTAAACCTCTGTCACTTTCACCTGTGCACCCGCCGGTAAACCGGTGATCTTTGCGGACTGTTTACCTGCCGCATCAAAGGTAAGAGCTTCCACTTTACTCTCCGTTGTTCCGTCCGCTTTTGTGATATCAATCTGAAAAACAAAGGTTGCTTTGTCTCCGGATGTTGCATTCAATGCAGTCAGTGTCTTGTTGATCAGGAGATCACCAAACCGCTCATGCTGTTCCGGCTTTAATGTAATGCCGTTTTCTCCGGTCAGATTGTATACCCATGTGTCGCTGCCGCCATTTCCATAATAGTTATTCGGCAGAGAAACCATGGACGGAGCAAATGTATAAGTATAATTATCTGTCACAACCTGTTCCGGACAGATCAGGTAGAGACCTGTCTCCAGATTATTGGCTGTCACCATACCATTTTTTGTCACGACTTTTTTCGTCGGTGCAATGCTGCCATCTGTCACCATCTGGGCTGCCGTCTCAGCTCTTTTTTCCCATTCCGCTGCGGATCCGGCTTTGTCTTCGATGCTCAGTCCGCTTACATCCAGCCCCTTGAAATCTTTGACTACGGTATACTCACTGGATTTGTCCACAGAAGCAACTTTGTATAAATCAACTGTCACATCTGATTTCTGCAGCTCTGTATAATCACTTCCGACAGAAAATTCTACGGAGCAATCTGTCCTGCCCACCTGTATTGCATTCGCTGCCCATACGCCCGGCAAAGCAAATACGGAAAACGCCACCGCCAGAGCCAGGAAAATGGCACTTCCTTCTTTTACTCTTTTTCTCATCATCGCCTCGTCTCCTCCTTCAAGATGTCTGTTTATGACTTACGCTGTTTTCTTCCTGATACTAATTTCATGATAAGGATGATCAGAATCGTGATCGCAATTCCCAGAATCAGATACAGCATGTAGTAATTCTGAATCGTATGCAACATCGTGTCTGTCACTGTCTGTGCAGATGCATCCTCTTCTCCATTATACGGCACTCTCGTTCCTCTTACAAGTAAACGATGGGAGTTTACACCATATGGTGTACAGGTAAACAATGTCACCTGGTCCTTTCCTTCTTCGATCTGCAGTGCTTTCTGCAGCGTCTCATGGTCATCCTTGTCCACCATCGGTAAAATCTGATCTACCTGATAGGCAAGTACCTCATCCAGGACATGGATGTAAAATTTATCTCCAGCCTCCAGCTGGTCGATATCGGTAAATAATTTTGCACTTGGCAAACCTCTGTGTGCTGCCAGTATGCTGTGTGTACTCTCACCTCCGATTGGAAGTTTGGTACCATTGAGATGTCCGACACCTGTCTGTAATACATCATCTGCTGTGCCATGATAAATCGCCAGTTTGATGTTGATCTTTGGAATGGACAGATAACCCATGACTCCATCATCTGCCACATTCAGTACTTTCCAGTAATCGGTATTTTTCAAATCTCCGTCGTCTTCTCCAAACACATCCCCATACAGATTATTGTGTGTGATCGTAGCATTGAATTCTTCTGCTTTCTGCCACTCCTCGGAAAAATCCTCCGGTGTCATTTCTTCTACTTTATTGTTATAGCTGCTGATCAGCTGACTCTGTCGATACGTGTTCCACTGGTTGGAAATCGTCGGATAAGCCAGGATTCCGAATCCAATCAGAAACAGGAGTCCAAATAAAACCGGCGCCAGCTTTCCTTTTTTCTTCTTCACAGGCTTTTTTTCATTTTCTTGCTCTTTCATCCTCAGGATTCCTTTGTTGTCTCTTCTGCTTTCTTACGCAGTCTCTTCTCTCTGATAAATAATATAAGGACAAATACTCCGGTAACTACCATTCCGACAATTACCCAAAACAAATAGTTTGTATGTAAACTGATTCCACTGAGCGGTGTCTTCTCATCCGCTACCGCCTGCTCCTCATACGGTACTCTGTGTCCCTGTACCAGAAGTCTCTGTGTGTTCACACCATAAGGTGTACAGGTCAGCAATGTCACCAGATCCTCACCATCTACTACAGCAAGTTTTGCTGTATCCTCCGGCTCTACCACGGAAATATCATCCACTTCGTAGCAAAGCGTTTCATCCAGCACATGAATCAGGAAATGATCTCCGATCTCCATCTGATCCAGATCGGTAAAAAGTGATGCACTCGGCAATCCACGGTGTGCGGATATAACTGCATGTGTACTCTCACCGCCAATCGGAAGTGAACTTCCTTCCAGATGTCCTGCCGCTTTCTGCAACACTTCATCACTTGTTCCATGATAAATCGGAAGTTTAATCGCAATTTTCGGAATCTCTACGATTCCCATCATGCCATCCCCAGTCAGGTTCAGGCAATTCTCATATGTCGCATCTTCCTCACTGACCGCTGCCACTGCGAAAGAGTCTGGCAAAATACTTGGAAGCAATGCATCATTGTATGCCTGTGCCTGCGCCATGGCCGCTTTGTAATCAATGGTTCCTGCTGCGGTCTGATCTTCAATCGAGCTTTCGTAATTGCTGATCAACTGCTTCTGTCTGTGATTGTTCCACTGATTCGCTACCAGTGGGTACAGCAATAAGGACAAACCGGCTAAAAAAATGATGATAATAAATAACTTGTTGACTTTCTTTTTCATCCGGGCTCTCCTTGTTGTTGTATTTACTGATTTTATCTCTTTGAATTAATCGGGGGCGGCTATCGCCCCCGATTCTATGGTTCACTCAATAACGTTACTTATTGGGTTTGATTATCTGTTTGCTTTCTTGCGGCTTGCGAAGAAGAAACCTGCTGCTGCGATCATGATTGCGCAACCAGCGATTGTGAAGATTGTAGTACCGATACCACCTGTATGTGGAAGAGCGGAAAGTTTTGTATCGTTCATGGAAGCTGCACCTGTACGAGTAGCTGCCTCAACACCTGCACCTTCTGTTGCCCATTTTACATTAGCATTTGTTTCATTAATGGAGTATCCTTCTGGTGCTTTTGTCTCTTTAAACTCATAGGTCATTTTATTTACACTATCATCAAGACCTTTTACAACGATATTACCATTTGTATCTGTTGTCATTGTAGTTGCATCAGCTTCAGCACCCCAAGCAGTTACTGTATACTCTGATTTACCTTCTGTTTTAGTTGCAATCGCATATTTAACTGTTGCATTTTCACCTGTTCCAGATTTTCTTACAAGTACAAACTCAGCACCTGAAAGTCTTTTATTGTTTTCTCCAGTTTTTGTTAATGTTACTGTACCTGTATATAATCTATCAATTGCAGGAGTATATGTATTCTTTCCATCATTAGGAATGATTGTATTGTTTACTTCAGTAGATGTAACTTCAGCCTTGTAGGAAATAGTTACTGTAGCATTTGCATATGTATTTAATGCATACTCGTTTGCTGGTGTTGCTTTTCCAAGATATTTTGTCAAATCTGCTGTAATTGTATCTTTTCTATCTTTGTTTTTAACAACATCAACATATGCTGTTTCTGTTGTAGTTCCCACTGTAATGTCTACTTTAACTTTTCCTTTATTAACGCCTTCTGCTACTGTTACATATTTTGCACCATCAATTGTATCTACTAATTTATAGCTTGTAACATTATTATTAGCACTTACATATGGCATTTTTGTTGTAGCAGTGTAAGTAACAACTTTTCCAACTTCTACTACTTTATCTCTTTCATCAGCTGTTTTTGTAATATCAACTGTTGTACTTTTTGCATTAACAGTTGCAGGTACTAAAGTAGTCGGAACACCTGTAGTTGTATCATATGTGCCAAAGGAAACATATGCTGCCATCGGAGCATATCTATAAGCTGTAGGATTTCCATCTCTCTTAGAATCTGCGTTAATTACATAAATACCTGCACTTGATACATTGTTTAATGTAACTGTTCCATCAGAAACTGTTCCCATAGTTGTAGCTGTTGTAATTTTACCAACTGCAGTCTGGAATTCAGAAGTTGTATAAGCAACTGTATCCTTTGGCATATTTG
>CABRZK010000135.1 GCA_902475415.1 uncultured Eubacterium sp. | reverse complement strand
GGATGAGATGGTCTTTTTGATGGACATGGTAGGCTGATTCTTTTCCAGATCCTGTGTCTTTGCACGCAACAGGCTGATACCGATATAAATAACGATCAGACTTCCCACACACAAGATCACCATTTGCAGCCATTTGAATCGCTGCATGATTGTTCCGATTCCGAAAAAACATGCAAGTGACAGTGTGATATCAAAAAAGATGACGATCAGTGCTGTCAGCAGTGCCCGCTTTCGCTTGTTTGTCAATGCAGAATTAATGACAAATAAGTTCTGCATTCCTATGGGAGCCACATAGGCCAGCCCCATAGTTAACCCCTGTAAAAAAACATTCATATACCTTTCCTCCATTTGATATGATACTATCATAATAGAAGATTTTATGATGTATGTAACCAACCAAACTAAGCTGAATGATACCAACCAAGGGAGATTTTTACAATGAAAAAGGCAACACCTGTTCAGACAAACTGGAAGCCGGATAAAAATAATCCGGTTCCTTTGTATCAGCAGATCGTAGATTATATTTATCAGAAAATATCCAGCGGTGACTGGCCGGTGGGGACACGCTTACCGTCTCAGCGCGCACTGGCAGAGCAGTTTGAGGTAAACAGGAGTACGATAACAAGTGCTTTGGACGAGTTGACAGCGTTTGGAATTATCCAGAGCGGACATGGTGCCGGAACGCTGGTAATTAATAATACCTGGGGACTGATGCTTCCGGAATTTCAGAAATGGGAAAAATATGTTACTTCCGGCAGTTTTATGGAGAACAACCAAACCATCCAAACAATCAACCGTATGGAGTTTGAGGAAAATATTATCCGGTTGGGAACAGGGGAATTAGATCCGCGTATTTTTCCAAAGGATAAGTGGAATCGGGTACTGAAAAATCTGACACCACAGATTCAGTCGCTTGGATATCTCGGACCGTTGGGCCTGCCGGAACTGCAGGAAGCTTTAGCGCGGCACCTGGCGTGCTGTGGCATACATACGTCACCCTCCAATATTTTAGTGACATCAGGGGCGCTGCAGGCATTACAGTTAATATCAGTAGCGTTGCTAAAACCAGGATCTACGGTATATACAGAAGCACCAAGTTATATGAAGTCTCTGCAAGTATTTCAATCGGCGGGTATGCGCCTTTCCGGGGTTCCGATGGATGAATACGGGATTCAGTATTGGAAATTACAAAATAAAACGTCTCTGCAGAGTGGACATCATTCCAGTATTCTGTATACGATACCAACAAACCAGAATCCAACCGGTATTACGATGGATGAGGGAAGGCGGCAGGAATTGATCGATTACTGTATTTCCTGTCAGCTTCCGATCATAGAAGATGGAGCATATCTGGAACTTTGTTATGCACAGGAACAGCCAAAGACGTTAAAGGAACTGGATCAGTCAGGAATGGTCATCTACCTTGGTACAGCTTCCAAAACACTGGCTCCCGGTCTTCGCATTGGCTGGATCGTTGCGCCTGAACCAATCGTGCAGCGGCTGGGGGATGTGAAAATGCAGATGGATTATGGCGCAAGTTCAATTTCCCAATGGATTTTTGCAGAATTTTTAAACAGTGGGCTATATGGGGAATATTTGCAGGAACTGAAAGCAATTTTACTGCATCGGAGAAACTGCGCATTGAAAGCATTGCAGGAGCATTTTTCAGACCTTGCCAGCTGGCGTATCCCAAAGGGCGGATTTTATATCTGGCTGACTTTTAAGAAAGAATTTTCCGTGGAAATGATTTTTCAGGAAGCTTTAAAACATCGGATCTTATTGAATCCCGGAGATATTTATGGATTTGAGAAAACAAATTCACTCCGGCTTTCTTTTTCTTATGTTACCCCGGAGGAATTTGCGTTGGCAGCAGAAACATTAGCGGAAGTTGTACGACACGCAGTATAGGGCACACATTGTCTGGGAGACAATGGTTTTGCGCCGACCGAAACGAAGTGTAGATGTGCAGTGATTCTGAGAAGAATATGTCAGCTTTCGCTGACCAGAATCACGCACCAGGTCTCACATGCGTTTGACTGGAAAGTGCATGTACATAAACAGGGTCTGAGTTCATTCTTTCTTGGCGGGCGATTGTTAGCTGCGAAGAAAGAATGAATTCAGACTCTTCTTGATATTCAGTTCAATTTTAAACCATCCGAAACAAGATTTATTCGTAAGTTTTCGGCTTAATGAAAGAAATCAGAATGATGGCCAGTACGGAAAATGCAAAGAATACCATATAGGCTGTATTCAGATGCTCAACACCGATGATACCGATGATAACCAGTGCGGTAGAACGAATGGCTGTGTTGACCGGTGCAATCAGACGGTTTGCCTGAATAAATCCGAATCTTCCGAAGCAGGTTCCGATAATGGATGGGATCAGATTTCCGATTCCACCGATACCGAATCCAACGAAAATGGTTGCAAGTACGATCAGTCCCATGGAACCGTTCTGGAAAACCATCAGCAGCAATGCGATGAGGTACCATACACCATAGATGATGGAAGCGTTTTTTGTTCCGAACTTCTGATCTAACCAGCCCCAGATATAACTTCCGATGATACCAATGACAGCAGCAACGGTCAGCATGGTAACGGCAAGTGTAGGAGCAGTTCCTACCATTACTAATTTTGTGACAAAGTTGGATACCAGACCAATGGTTGTCATCCATAAGAAGCCATGTCCGAATCCGATGAGCCATGTGTTTTTATCTTTTGCGATAACGCCCATAGTCATTTTTGCAGCAGCAGCTTCCTGTTTTTCTTTCTGAAGCATTGCCTGCTCATGTTCAATCGGTTCATTATCCGGTGTAGCACCAACTTCTTCCGGAGTATCTTTTGCCCAAAAGATGGAAAGCACTGCGACAACAAAACATGCGATGCCGATGATAATGTAAGCAGTCTGTGGATTTCCGATTGCATTCAGAATCAGGATAATGGTTGCTGTACAGATCGGAAGACCCATAGAAGCCCATCCCAGTGCCAGACCTTTTTTGTGCGGAAACCAGATGTTCATAATGTTGTTTGGTACAACGTTCAGCTGGATATTTCCGGATACAAATGTCAGACATACAACGATAACAAGAAATACCCCCATATTTTTGGTTGTAGCAAAGATGATACAGAGAATACCGCAGATGACATTTCCGAATACTGCCATAAAGCGGCTTCCTTTTTTTGCGGCCATAATACTGAAGATGATTGCTGCAGCGACACCAATCCATCCGCCGAGACCGGCCATGGTGTTACATAAGTTTACAAATCCTTCACCCCATCCTCTTAATGAAGCAAATGCGGCTGGATACCAGTTTAAAGTATCTGTGGATAATACGGCGGCCATATAATAACTGATACCACAGTAGATGATCATCGCCCATCCCCATTTACCGAAGTTACTTTTCGTGTTGTTCATAAATGTTGCCTCCTCCATAAGTTTTTTATGAATTGTTTATAAAAATATTATAATTTAGGCCGTGAAAAACTGTCCAATGAATAAATAAAACACAATTATTCCTGTCAGGAATAAATCGGGTTGAAAAGACGTTCTTAAGCGGTTATAATTTCTGTAAATATCATAGATATGAGTGATTGATTTACAGAAAAAATGTGGTAGAAGAAATGAGGGGGATGAAAACAATGGATTTTTCACTGGCGGGTATTTCTATTCAACAGATTATGGTTTTCTTATGTGTGGCAGAATATGAAGGTTTTGCAAAAGCGAGCGATTATCTGCACATGACACAGTCTGCCGTGAGCAAAAGTGTTGCGAAACTGGAGAAGGAGCTTGGAATCGAACTGTTTCAGCGGACAACCCGGGAGATACATCTGACAGATGCGGGAAAGATTCTGTATCATGACTGGAAGGAACAGGTACGGGCGATGCATGACAGTTATATCCGGGCGGCATCTCTGCATGCGGAGGAGGAAGCTGTTCTTTCTATTGGATTGCTGAATACGGCGCGGCCGGAGAAGTATTTCTGGAATCTGGAGGAACGGTTTAAAAAGGAATATCCGGGTATTCAGCTGGAGCTTTCCAGTGAATATATGACAGACCTGGAGGATAAACTTCTGGCTGGAAAATACGATGCCATTATGGTGCCGGATTTTGAACGGTTTGCCCTGGAACGCAGAGGGTTGAACTGGAAATGGGTCGCCTGTTCTAACGTA
This sequence comes from uncultured Eubacterium sp., assembly GCA_902475415.1. Lineage (GTDB taxonomy): Bacteria > Bacillota > Clostridia > Lachnospirales > Lachnospiraceae > Eubacterium_I. The sequence continues at coordinate 2,810 of CABRZK010000135.1, read as the reverse complement.
CAGGTGATTATGTCGGAAAATCATCCGCTGGCAAAACAAAGCAGTCTGACGCTGGGGGATCTTCTGTATGAGGAATTCGTGACACTGGAACATGGACAGAAAGGTTCCTATCAGGAAGATCTGGAGGAGCGGTTTCAGCCATATCATGTGCAGCCCAAAATAAAATTAGGTTATAAAAATGCCTATGAGATACAGTATTTATTCCGAAAGGACAGTTCTGTGATTCTGCTGGCAGATGATTATTTTGCCTTCCCGTCCAGAGATGATATCGTGCAGATTCCACTGACGGATCAGAAAAATGGTATTATCTGTGCCTGGAATCCGAATAATCAGAAGACGTCTCTCCAGAAATTTGTCGGAATGTTGCGACCGAGCGTACATGGAGAGTAAAAAATGGGATCTATTCCTGTAAGGAATAAATGAGACTGGAGAATTCCTGCAAGGCTATCTTGCGGGAATTTTTTTGAAATTTTATAATAAAAGCATCAAAAGCGTACGCATAAAAACACAGAAAATGCAATCAAATGTAATCAGTTTTTATTATTCAGGAGGAGAAGAATTATGGCAAAGAAAGTACCATGTACCAATGAAGACAAACAGAAAAGCTTTTATAAATTTTATGCTCAGGACATTTATGCAGGTGAGCAGGAAAAATATGACCGCATCCCGAAAGAGTCACTGGATCCGAAGGATGCTTTAAGAATTGAGGACAGAAACAAATTATTTGACGGTGCATTAGACGTTGATTTTGGCTGGTGGCAGTTAGAGAACGGTACTGCGTTAACAGCAAATCCGACTTTCTTCCCGGGCGTGACAGGAGAAATGTTCGACTGGTGGTTTGCATGGCATCCGATTGACAGATTGCGTTATGCATGCTGGGATAATGAAGATCACTATGATGTATATCTGGAAGATCCGGCGCGTGCAGTGGATATGTCCTTATCTATGAGAGAACGTCACTGGGGCAGCGTTCATCACATCTGGGAGGATATCGGACTTCCGAGTGGAGCAGGCATGCTGGTGATCAGCTTTGAAGAGCCAGGTAAACTTGGTTATGATACATCACGTATTGATACAGACGAGTGCAATGCACTGGTTTGTGCCAATGTAAAAATTGTCGGAGATGATGAGACACCGGATGTACCGGTTGTTATGACACATTTCCTCCGTCCGGTAGAGGGTGGTTCTCAGTTACAGTCCATGTTCTGGTTCGGCTATCAGATCATCGATGGCAAGGCTGTAAAATGTATTCCGGATGGTGTGACAATTCCGAAAGAGGGACCAATCTGCCTGCTGAACCACAATGTAAAAGAATTCTCCAATCTGGCAAAAATCCTGCCGGAGTTATATGCACAGGAAAAAGATCACTGGGAGAAATAAATTCTGAAATTATCTTACATATAATATTCCACAAAGGGCGTCGGGAGCGAAAGCTTCCGGCGTTTTTTGTGTGTTTTACGGAGTGATAGAGAATCAATTTTTGTGCATAAACAGTTTGGTATTGGACAGATCCTGTTATTTTTAACCCCGGGGGTGGCTTGTATCGTGTTCTGCGTTTTGTTAAGCTGACGATAGATAATCGAATAAGATAAAACTGGTCATTGCATTGTTTTTGGGGACAGTAAAAGATCGTGGCGGATGGAGTATGAAAAACGGAGCAAATTCCCAAGGCTCTGATGCAAGGGTGGCTGTTCAGAAAGGAGAATATACGTCATGAAAAAAAGAAAACTCGGGGCAATATTTTTGACATTAAGTTTGTCAATAGGTCTGCTTACCGGCTGTGGAAACAGTAATACGGATCAATCAGCAAATTCTGCTGGTATGGAGCATTCAGGTGAGAAAGTATTTACCTATGGAGATACGACATTCAATGCGGAAAATGATGAATCAGATGTCAATCCACACAGGGGATACTCCGGCTGGGCCTGTATCCGATATGGAATCGGAGAAACGTTATTTAAGTATTCGGATTCCATGGAACTGGAACCATGGCTGGCAGAATCTTATGAAAATGTGGATGCAAATACATGGAAAATTACATTGCGTGATCATGTGACATTTACAAGTGGCAGAAAAATGGATGCGCAGGCGGTGAAAGAATGTCTGGAGGATCTGGTGGCAGTGCATGAACGTGCAGCAGGTGATCTGAAGATCAGCAACATTGAGGCTGACGGACAGATTCTGACCATTACAACCAGTGAGCCGGTTCCGGCGCTGATGAATTATCTGTCGGACCCGTATGGCTGTATCATTGATATGGAAGCAGGAATCACGGATGATGGCAATGTATCCGGAACAGGTCCGTATATGGCAACAGAGCTTGAGACAGACAAAGGTCTGACACTGGTTAAAAATGAAAACTACTGGAACGGAACACCGAAGCTGGATACGATTTATGTCAAAACAATTACAGATGGCGACACGATGACCATGGCATTGCAGTCCGGAGAACTGGATGCGGCTTATGGACTGCCTTATGCAAGTCTGCCGTTGTTTGCAAATGAGTCGTATACGATTTCTTCCTGTGAGACATCACGTTCTTTCTTTGCACAGATGAACTACAGTACAGAGGCATTACAGGATGACAAGGTACGTGCGGCCATTGCAGGTGCGATTGATAAAGATAATTTTACTTCTGTATTGTTGGATGGAAATGGAAGTCCTGCGGTAGGACCGTTCCCGGCAAGTTTTTCATTTGGAGATGAAACAGTAACAGACGAGAAGTATGATCCGGATCATGCAAAAGAATTGTTGAAAGAGGCTGGCTGGACAGATACAGATGGTGATGGATATGTGGATAAAAATGGTCA
>CABRZK010000134.1 GCA_902475415.1 uncultured Eubacterium sp. | reverse complement strand
GCATCAGGTCAGTGGCGGACAGTGTCAGAGAGCTGCGATTGCCCGGGCACTGGCGATAGCGCCGGACATTCTGATCTGTGATGAGGCAACCAGTGCGCTGGATGTGACGGTGCAGGCACAGATTGTGGATTTGCTGAAGCAACTGCAGACAGAGATGAATCTGTCGATTCTTCTGATTTCACATGATCTGGCGCTGGTGCAGTGTCTGTGTGATCGTGTGCTGGTTATGTATCAGGGGAAAATTATGGAAGAGGGTACGCCGGATGCTGTAATTCAGACCCCAAAAACAGAATATACCCAAATGCTGGTGGAGGCAGCTATGCTGGGACAGTAAAATAATTGTATGTAAATATTCCAGTTATTATTGCAAAATTGCAGAAATTCATATAGTATAACAATCAGTGATGCATTTTTGCAATGAATAAGGAGCGAAAGTATGGACCTGGACAAGTTAGACTCCAGAAATGCGTTTGTAAAGGATTATCTGGGGATTATTCTGGAAAATTTTGATGATGGCATTTACATTACAGATCAAGAAGCAAATACGGTATATTTGAACCATAGTTATGAGTTGATCAGCGGCTTGCGAAAATCAGAAATGATTGGCAAAAATATGAAAGCGCTGGTAGAGGATGGTGTGGTATCCATGAGTGGTTCTCTGCTGGTTCTGGATACCGGAGAACCGGTGACCAGTGAACAGATTTTCCGGACTGGAAAACGTGCGATTATTACAAGTACGCCGGTATTTGAAGATGAAGAGAAAAGCAATCTGATTATGGTTGTGACGATCGTACGGGAGATTACGGAGATTTATTCGATTCGTAAAGAATTGCAACGCAAGGAAATGCAGAACCGTCAGTATCGGCTGGAACTGGAACGTCTGCAGAATGAATTAAACGGAAATGCAGAATTTGTGGCGGAAGACCCTCAGAGCATGCGATTGTTGGAACTGGCCGGAAAAGTAGCGTTTTTGGATGTCCCGGTGCTGTTTTGTGGAGAAAAAGGTGTCGGAAAATGTTGGCTTGCCAAGTATATTCATGCACATTCAAACCGTGCGGAAGCACCTTTTTTACGGCTGGATTTTGCGGCACTTTCCAGGACGGATCTGGAATTATATCTGTTTGGTACATTACCGCATACAGAACAGAATGCCAAGGTAGGTGTTCTGGAAAGCGTGGAAGGTGGAACGATTTATATTGAGGAACTTTCGGAGGTGCCGGAAGAGATACAGGCCAAGCTGGTGGAAATCCTGCGGGATGGACATTGTGTAATGCGGGATGGCAGTCTGCAGAAAATGAACATCAGACTGCTTGCAGGAAGCCGTTACAATGTAGAGCAACTGCAACAGATGCGGACAGTCAATGTATCGTTGCTGGAATTGTTTTCGACACTCGCGGTGGAAGTATTACCATTGCGGGAGCGTAAAGAAGACATTATTCCACTCCTTCAGTTTTTCCTGAATCAATATAATTATAAGGCAGGACAGAAGAAACGGTTTGACCGGGAAAGTTATCAGTGTCTCAGTGAGTATCCATGGCCGGGAAATATTCAGGAACTGAAAAATCTGGTCCAGCATGCGGCAATCATCAGTGATCAGGATGTCATTCATGTGCCAAATCTGTTTATTCAAAGTGAGATGTCGGTGGTGGAGCAGGAACCGACCCAGGCATTACATTATGGTGAGCAGGTGGATTTAAAACTGGAAGTGGCAAAATTCGAAGCAGGCTATATGGAGCATGCCTTTGCACGTTTTGGAAATACAAGGGAGGCAGCAGCCAGCCTCGGAATGGACAGCTCTACCTTTGTCAGAAAGCGTCAGCGTTATGAACAGCTTGGATTGATGAACAGTCAGAAGAAGTAGTAACAGAAAAAGTTTCAACTTATATCGGACAATATATTCTCGGAATTCTTTGTCTGGAAGATTCTGAAACGGTTAAAACAGAAGAAGAGGATTGTTATTTGTGCATTTTGTATAAGAACAGATGCAAAAATAGCAGTCCTCCTTTTTGTTTTTTAGGATATTCTGAATATTGCAAAAATACATCTAGTGATGTATAATTGCATCATAAAAACAAATAAGGTGCATAAATGCAGTGGATGATGCAGAAAAGGAGGAACTAATAATGGCACTTATGACAGGGGAACAGTATATTGAAAGTATCCGTAAAATGAACATGGAAATTTACATGTTCGGTGAGAAGGTAGAAAATCCGGTAGACAATCCGATTCTTCGTCCGTCTTTAAATTCAGTAAGAATGACATATGATCTGGCTCAGGATCCACAGTATCAGGATCTGATGGTTGTGACATCTCCGTTTACAGGTGAGAAGATCAACCGTTTCACACATATTCATCAGAGCACAGAAGATCTGAAAAATAAAGTAAAAATGCAGAGACTGTGTGGACAGAAAACAGCAGCCTGTTTCCAGCGTTGTGTAGGTATGGATGCGTTCAATGCAGAATTCTCCACAACTTTTGAAATTGATAAAAAATACGGAACATCTTATCATGAAAACTTCAAAAAATTCATGAACTACTGTGCAACAAATGATTTAACTGTAGATGGAGCCATGACAGATCCGAAGGGTGACCGTTCCAAAGCACCTCATGCACAGGAAGATCCGGATATGTACCTGCATGTAGTGGAGCGTCGTCCGGATGGTATCGTGGTTCGTGGTGCAAAAGCTCATCAGACAGGTATCTGTAACTCTCATGAAGTAATTGTTATGCCGACCATCGCTATGGGCCCGGATGACAAAGATTATGCAGTATCTTTTGCAGTGCCGGTAGATTCTGAAGGTATTTTCATGATCATTGGTCGTCAGTCCTGTGATACAAGAAAACTGGAAGGTTCCCAGATGGATGTCGGAAATGCAGAGTTCGGCGGAGTAGAGGCACTTGTTGTATTTGAAGACGTATTTGTACCGAATGAGCGCATCTTCATGAATGGTGAGGCAGAGTTCGCAGGAATGCTGGTAGAGCGTTTTGCAGGTTACCATCGCCAGTCTTACGGTGGATGTAAAGTAGGTGTTGGTGATGTCCTGATTGGTGCAGCAGCAGTTGCAGCAGATTACAACGGTGTGGCAAAAGCTTCCGCAGTGAAAGATAAACTGATTGAGATGACTCACTTAAATGAGACTTTATATTGCTGTGGACTTGCATGCTCTACAGAAGGAAAAGCAACCGAGTCCGGAGCATATATCATTAATCTGCTTCTTGCAAATGTATGTAAACAGAACGTTACCCGCTTCCCATATGAGATCGTTCGTCTGGCAGAGGATATCGCAGGTGGACTGATGGTTACAGCACCATCTGAGAAAGATTTCCGTGATGAGAAACTTGGCAAATATATTGATAAATACTTCAGAGGTGTGGCTGATGTAACCACAGAGAACCGTCTGAGAATTCTTCGCCTGATTGAGAACCTTGCACTTGGTACCGCAGCAGTCGGATATCGTACAGAGTCCATGCATGGTGCAGGCTCACCACAGGCTCAGCGTATCATGATCGCCCGTCAGGGTAACCTTGGTAAGAAGAAACAGCTTGCAAAAGCAATTGCACATATTGAAGAGTAAACAATAAGGAGGAACCGCCATGGATGCATTGACAATCAACAATATTGAAAAAGTTCTGGATGAAAGGGTACGCCCCAGTCTGGCTCAACATGGCGGTGATATCCAGATTGAAAAGCTGGAAGACAACATGCTGCATGTCCGTATGCACGGGCAGTGCAGCGGCTGTCCTTCGGCGGAACTGACATTGGAAGAACTGGTCAGTACAGAATTAAAAGAGGCATTTCCGGAGCTGAAAAAAGTGGTCCTGGTAACTGGAGTCAGTGATGATCTGATCGCACAGGCACGCCAGATTATACGTCAGCGAAAAATGTCCGGAAGATAAAGATGTCGTATGTTAGAAAAAGAAGAGATTAAGAAAATTTTGCCACACAGAGAACCGTTGCTTCTGGTAGATCAGGCAACTTTATCTGCGTCAGAAAATCGGGTTGAGGCAAAAGTAAATGTGGAAGCAGACTGGTTGGTTTTTACAGGACATTTTCCGGAAAAACCGATGCTTCCGGGCAATTATATGATAGAAAGTATGGCACAGACGGCAGATATCTTGCTGCTGTTTCCCGAGCAGAACCGGGGAAAAATACCATTATTGTTTCAGGTGAGCCAGATGCGTTTTTATCATCCGGTCTATCCGGGGGAATGTATGTATCTGACAGCGGAAATTATGACAGATGCAGGAAACGGGATGTATGACTGTAAGGTGTCGGCGCGAACAGAAACAGGTCGGGTGGCTGCAGGTGTCATTACGCTGGTTTTAAAAACAATGGAACAAATATGAGGAAAAAACGATGACAAATCTTGAAAAATATAACAACATTTTAAAAAGAAATTTACAGGTAGCAGACGAAGATCTGAATGATGATGTGCTTGTTTACAATCGATATAAAAAATGGGAATCCGTGCGCCATGTAGATATGGTGGCTGATCTGGAAGAAGCATTTGGTGTGTTTTTTGAAACACTGGATATTACATCTTTCAGTACTTACAGCAAAGGAATTGAGATTCTGGAAAAACTCGGAGTAGATATGAGCAAGTAGTATGCCAACATGTGGTATTGTAAAGGCAGGTCAGCCAGTGTGCCTGAAGAAGCAGCAACCGGTGAACCTGGATTATACAGGAAAAAGAAGAGATGAAAATGTATTTTGATATGGAACAGAAACCAGCCTGTGACGTTGCGTTGCAGACAGAAACGGGCGAGGTTTTTACATATGGTGAGCTGCGTGAGCAGATTGCAGAATTTCAGCATGCAGTCCGCCGACGCAGCTTTGTTTTTTTATTATGTGAAAATTCACCGGGGGCAGTCATTGGATATCTTGGGTGTCTGAATGCCGGTGCAGTGCCATTATTGCTGAATGCACAGATGGATACCGGACTTTTACAGGAGATGTATGAACATTATCGACCGGAATATGTCTGGATGCCGGAAGAATGTCAGTGGAAACCATATGCCTTATGGGACGCTGAAAAAATGGAACGGTCAGAATCAGATCATGTATATAATGGAACAGCACCATTACAGAAAACGGCATACAGAATATTTTATGAAAACCATGGTTACCAGTTATGTGAAACGGGTGCGGAACCATGTGAAATGTATCCGGATCTGGCATTGCTGCTGGCAACATCAGGGAGTACAGGAAGCCCAAAGCTGGTGCGTTTATCGAGGGAAAATCTGGAAAGCAATGCACGGGCGATTGCGGAGTATCTGCATCTGACAAAATCGGAGCAGGCAATCACATCTCTGCCCATGCAGTATACCTATGGATTGTCTGTTCTGAACAGCCATTTTCAGTCCGGAGCCTGTGTACTTCTGACGAAAAGCAGTGTGGTACAGCAGGAGTTCTGGAAGTTTTTTGAAAGGGCAGGAGGTACCAGTCTGGCGGGAGTTCCCTATACTTATGAATTGTTGCGCAGATTACATCTGTTTGACAGCAGGACGCAGAATGATAGGGATGTGGCCTGGTTTCGGTCTCTGCGCTATATGACCCAGGCAGGGGGAAGACTTTCGGAGAACTTGCAGATACAGATTGGAACATGGGCAAAAGAACATGGCGTTGATTTTGTGATCATGTACGGTCAGACAGAAGCTACGGCCCGCATGAGTTATCTTCCAGCTGATCAGTGTCTGGATAAAATCGGCAGTATCGGTATTGCGATTCCGGGTGGCAGATTTTATCTGGAAGATGCGGATAAAACAACTGGTGTCGGAGAACTGATTTATGAGGGAGAAAATGTCAGTCTTGGAATGGCAGAATGCAGGGAAGATCTGAAAAAAGCGGATGAACGACATGGTGTGTTACATACCGGAGATCTGGCGCGAACAGATGAGGATGGCTTTTATTATATTGCGGGACGAAAAAAGCGATTTTTAAAGATTTTTGGTAATCGTGTGGGACTGGATGAATGTGAGCAGATTTTGCAAAAAGTGTATGCTGAGACAGACAGTGAGTTTGCATGTGTCGGAACGGATGACCATTTGCAGGTGTATCTGACAGAGGAAACACTTGTGGACAAAGCGGCAGAGCTGTTGGCAGAAAGACTTCACATAAGTGAGCGGGCGATTCGGGCAGTATACATTCCGGAATTGCCGAAAAATGCAGCAGGAAAAGTGTTGTATCATATATTGATGCAAATGCAGTAAATGCCATTTCCGGCAGATTGCGGAGATGTGCAGGAGAGTATGCATGCGTTCTATATGGTACTTATTTAAGAAACGCTGTACTAGATGTAACAGTTTGGAGGAAAAGGGTGTGGAAAGAAAAGTACATGAGGTATATGCACTTGAGACAACAGAAAAAGACGCATTGCTTACGCAGCAATTAAAAGAACTGACGCGTTATCACAGGGAACGCTGTCCAATGTATAACAACATACTTCAAAGCTGTTCTTATGATGAGAGAAAAGTATCTCATTATAGTGAAATTCCATTTCTTCCCGCAGGTCTGTTTAAAAGATTGACATTAAGCAGTCTGCCATCAGAAAAGGCGTATAAAGTGGTGACTTCCTCCGGAACAGGCAGTATGACATCAAAAATTGTACTGGATGGGGAAACCAGAAGTTTGCAACAGACAGTACTGGCGCAGATTGGATCTGATTTTCTGGGTCCCAGAAGATTGCCAATGCTGGTGATTGATGCGCCATCTGCGTTATCGGGAACGAACCAGTTTTCGGCAAGAGCAGCAGGAATACGGGGATTTTCTTTGTTTGGGAGGTATCGAACTTTTGTATTAAAGGAAGATATGTCGCTGGATATGGATGCGTTGGATGAATTTCTGGATCAGCATGGGGCGGAACCGTTTCTCATTTTTGGTTTTACCTTTATCATCTGGAAATATCTGGTGCAGGTATTAGAGGAGACTGGTAAAGCCAGAGATTTGTCCCATGGCATTCTGATTCATGGCGGCGGCTGGAA
>CABRZK010000133.1 GCA_902475415.1 uncultured Eubacterium sp. | reverse complement strand
TACCGTAAGATACAGTAGGCATCGCCATAACATAAAGTAACAGCACAAACCAACAGCAGACCCATCCGGTGTTCCATCCAAATGCATTGGAAACCCAGACATTTTCACCGCCTGCATATGGCAGCATGGTTGTCATCTCTGCATAAATAAAGCATAATGGTAACACAAATACTGCACACAGGATCAGTGCTAATAAAGAACCTGTACCGGTCAGACTAAACCAGTACTGAATCTCCACCATCCACGCAGCAATCATTCCGCCGGCAGCCAATGCGATCAGCTGCGGCAATTTCAATGTTTTCTTTAATCCCTGTTCCATTTTTTACACTTCTTTCTCTCAACAACTATTCCTAATGAATAATCTTATTTTGTAATCTCTCCCTTCCCCAATATACTTATATCGTCGCATCCCCCAGACATGTTTTTATTTACGGTTTTTCTCAATCACTTCAATGGTTTCGTCAGAAGATAATACGTTACAGTAGATCACATTCATGATCTTTAACTCTGCATCATGCAATTCCTGATCTGCTGCTGCACAACCATCTTCCACACAAATAATTTTGAAATCATTATCTGCCAGATCACGAATCGTACTTGCCACGCACTGATCTGTCACAATACCGCAGACTACAATCGTCTCAATACCCATGTTCTGCATCAGACGTACATAATTCGTTCCTGTAACCACACTATCTGTTGTCTTATTTACCACGATTTCATTATCCTGTGGAGCAAGCTCGTCAATCATAGCCGCATTTACAGAATTTACCGGAAGCAGCATTCCGTTCCATCCTTCGGATTTCTGTACTGCACAGCGATCTTCACCGTTATCCAGCAGGCAGGCAATTCTTCCATATGTAACATACATATTGTTTGTCCGGAAATAATCCAACATTTTTTTGCAGGCTGGAATTGTCACATTATCCAGTCTGTCGTGGAATGGAATCCAACGCTCCCACTCTCCCATTTTCTTAAACTGCAATGCTTCGCCCATATCTCTGCGCACAAATTCATTTTGCATATCAATGATCAGCAATGCTGTTTTTTTCGGATCCAGTTCGATATCCGGAAATTCTGTCATCGTCTGATAGTAAAAGGATAAATACTTTGGATTTGGTTTCATTTTTTCGCCCTCGTTTTCTTCAGAATGTTATCTGATTTTTATAGGTAAAAAGCACTTCAGGTAAAACTCCCAAAGTGCTCCTTCGCTTAACGTGTCATATTATACATGCTGTTCTACATAAAATCAAGTATTTTTTACGATTTTTATGTATATTTATTCATTTTTAATGCATATGTTGCATATTTTTTTATGAATCGATCTTTGCCTTTATTATAAATCCAAGTTGAGCATATATCAGTTGTGGATAATCGACACCTACACCTGTAATGATCTTTTTACTCATAAAGCATTCTTAGCGCGATTTTTTATAGAATGGCGCCACCCGTTCAAAGGAATCCTTTATGATATACTGGTTCCGAAGTCCCAGTACACCACTTGTACGGCTCTGAATAAAGTGTGTCAGTTTTGTCATATATTCCTCTGGGGTGATCGTACCTTCCGCCACATAATTCAGGCCTTTTTCCCAGCTTGCCGTCAGTTCGGGATTCAGCAATGACTTGATAGATGCCGATACGGTATCATAAATCAGCTCTCCCTGTAAGGTCGGTGTAATGATCTGTGTCTTTTTATTCAGACTGAGGTATTTGTTGTTCACCAATTTCTTCAAAATCTCCGCACGGGTCGCACTTGTGCCGATACCGGAACCTTTAATCTGAGCGCGCAACTCCTCATCTTCAATCAGCTGTCCTGCATTTTCCATTGCAAGGATCATGGAACCGGAATTGTAACGTTTTGGCGGAGAAGTCTCTCCCTCCTTGATGGCATAACTCTTTACCGGAAGTGTCATACCTTTTTTGATTTTTGCGATCTGTTCCAGTAAATGTGCATCGCCGCTCTTTTCATTGGAATCTGCATCATTTTGACTGGTTGTATCTTCTGTCTTTTTCTTCCGGAAGGAATATTCCATTACCTTCAGATACCCAGGATCTGCTAAAACCTTAAAGGAAGCAAAAAAACGTTCTGTCTCCATCCCCATTGTCAGACTCACTTTTTTATAAATGGCCGGTTCGTAAAAAATAGCCAGAAAACGACGTACAATCGTCTCATATACTTTCAGTGAAACCGGATTTAAACCTCGCATAGCTCCAAGTCCCTGACCTGTCGGAATAATTGCATAATGGTCTGTGATCATTTTATCGTTGACATAACGTGTCTTCGCAATCTGTTTGTAGCTTTCTTTCTCAAGAATTTCTTCTGCAAACGGACGCACCATATTGATTCCTTTTAATCCGGAAATATTCTTTGAAATCTCCTTTGCCACAGCACTGGAAAGTACACGGGCATCGGTACGCGGATAGGTCACCATTTTTTTCTCATACAGTTCCTGTACTACACGTAAAGTCTCATCCGGACTGATCTTAAACAGTTTTGAACAATCATTCTGAAGTTCTGCCAGATTGTACAGTAAAGGTGGATTTTTCTTTTCCTGTTTGCGCTCCACTGACATGACTGCTGCTTCCTGTGGTTCCAGGCTTTTCATCCAGTTGATCAATTCCTGTGCATCTTTCTTTTCCCGAAAACCGTTTTCCTTATAAAGTTTCGGTGTACCAAAATATTTTGATCCGGGAACTGCGCGCCATTCGCCTTCAATGGTCAGGCCTTCAAATTCCATACTGTTTAATACACGATAAAACGGCGTTTTTACAAACTCACGGATTTCCCGTTCACGTCGCACTACCATGCCGAGCACACAGGTCATAACACGTCCGACGGAAATGACCGTATATTTCTGATTTAGAAAACCAGCCAATGTATTGCCATATTTTAATGTCAGCAATCTTGAAAAATTGATTCCCATCAGATAATCTTCTTTGGCTCGCAGATATGCAGATTCCGATAAATTATCATATTCTGACAAATCTTTTGCTTCATGGATCCCGCGTAAAATTTCTTCTTCCGTCTGAGAATCAATCCATACTCGACGGCGGTCTTTGCCTTTCACTCCTGCCATCTGTTCCACCAGACGGTAAATGTATTCTCCTTCCCGTCCGGAGTCAGTACAGACGTAAATTGTATCTACATCCGAACGGTTCAACAAGTTCGATACAATTTTAAACTGCTTACTCACCCCCGGAATCACTTCATATTTAAATGTTTCCGGAATAAACGGTAAGGTCGACAGACTCCATTTTTTGAATTTCATATCATAGGCTTCCGGATAACTCATAGTTACCAGATGTCCTACACACCAGGTAATGACTGCATTTTCTGATTCCTGATAGCCATCGAAGGTACGCATATCTTCCTTCAGTGCCCTGGCAAATTCACGGGCCACACTTGGTTTTTCTGCTATGTATAAAGATTTTCCCATTCAAACTCCTTATTAACGCTTGTTTTTACGATTCAAGTCGAACGCACGTGAGACTTGGTGCGTGATTCTGGTCAGCGAAAGCTGACATATTCTTCTCAGAATCACTGCACATCTACACTTCGTTTCGGTCGGCGCAAAACCATTGTCTCCCAGACAATGTGCGCCCTCGCGGAGCGTTTATCTCAGTCGGAGATTGTACTCCCACTGAGAAAGGCTTGTTATTACTCACCACTTGCAGAAGTGGGAGTCTTCTCGACTGAGATAAAAAATGCCGGAAACTGATGAACTCCAGTTTCCGGCTCAAAGCTACCGACGGGAATCGAACCCGTGACCTCCTCACTACCAATGAGGTGCGCTACCTACTGTGCCACGGCAGCCTGTTCAGCAATCGCTGACTTGTACACTATACAATATTTCCTAAATCATGTCAATACTTTTTCTAATGTGTCTTTTTTATCAAAAAGCATGAATTATCTGATTATTCAAACATTTCTGTTGTTTTTTAATTTTTTTTAAAAAGCTATTGACATTTTTGCCATTTATTTTTATACTCAGCCTTGTAATCACATACGGGGAGCTTATGTACTAGGCTGAGAGGAAGTTCAGAACTTCGACCCACGAACCTGATTTGGATAATGCCAACGTAGGAATGTATAAGGAATGAACGATTTGAGAGATACATTGCCACGTGTCTCTTTTTTTGCGTGATAACACACTTTCTAATTTTTCCAAATTAAGGGACAAAACTAAACAAAGTAAAGTTGAGAGTGAACACACAAGAGTTCATGAAGGGGTGCACCACCACGGGTGTATTTCTTTCATGAACTCTTTTTTTGGCAATATGCTGTTCACAGTGAACATGCATTTCACACTTCTCAAACTTGGAAAGGAGCATCTATGACAATCACTGCAAATGGAAAGAAAGTCATTCTGACCACCGAAACAACGATCAGCAGCTATCTGGAAGCAAACCAGTATCGGGAAAACCGCATTGTGGTGGAATTAAACGAAGAAATATTACCAAAAGACCAATATTCCACTACCTGTCTGAAAGATGGTGACTGTATGGAAATTGTTACTTTTATGGGAGGAGGCTGATCATTCATGGAAACAACACATACACTGACGAAAGCACAGATCATGAATGCCCTGGAGGAACGTCACTCCGCGGAAACACAGGCAATGCTCTCTGCCGGTTCTGTGGCAATCGCCGGACTTGGCGGCCTTGGTTCCAATGTTGCCTGTGCGCTGGCTCGCATCGGGGTCGGACATCTCCATCTCATTGATTTTGATGTCGTTGATATCTCAAATCTGAATCGTCAGCAATATTTTATCGAACATCTCGGCATGAAGAAAACCGATGCCATGCAGTCTCTTCTGAAAAAGATTAATCCTTATCTGGATATCCGAACCGACTGTGTCAGAGTAACAAAAGATAACCTGACGGAACTTTTTACAGACGATTCTATTATTTGTGAAGCCTTTGACGACCCGCTTGCAAAAGCCATGCTGGTCAATGGAATTCTGCAATTATTCCCGGAAAAGAAGCTGGTATCTGCCTCTGGAATGGCTGGTTTTGGCAGCAGCAATACAATTCTGACCAAACACCCGATAAAAAATCTTTATCTGTGCGGAGATGACGTATCGGAACCGACTTACGGCAACGGTCTGATGGCTCCCAGAGTTGCCATCTGCGCTGCCCATGAAGCAAATATGATCACCCGGCTGATCCTGGGTGAAGAAGATATATGAAAGGATGGTAATTACAATGAATACAACTGAAGACAAATTTATACTGGGAGGACATGAATTTACATCCCGTTTTATTCTCGGATCTGGAAAATTTTCGCTGGAACTGGTAAAAGCCTGTGTAGAAAAAGCAGGTGCACAGATCATCACTCTGGCTCTGCGCCGTGCCAATGAAGGCGGTCTGGCAAATATTCTGGATTACATTCCGGAAAATGTCACACTGCTGCCAAATACTTCCGGTGCCAGAAATGCAGAAGAGGCAGTCCGCATCGCCCGTCTTTCCAGAGCTCTTGGCTGCGGTGATTTTGTCAAAATTGAAGTTGTTCATGATTCTAAATATCTGTTTCCAGATAATTACGAAACCATAAAAGCAACAGAAATACTTGCAAAAGAAGGCTTCGTCGTTATGCCTTACATGTATCCGGATCTGAATGCTGCCAGAGCTCTTGCAGATGCAGGTGCTTCCTGTATCATGCCGCTTGGTTCTCCGATTGGTTCAAACAAAGGGCTTTCTACCAGAGATTTCATTCAAATCCTGATTGACGAGATTGATCTCCCAATCATTGTAGATGCAGGTATCGGTCGTCCATCCCAAGCCTGCGATGCCATGGAAATGGGTGCTGCAGCTGTCATGGCAAACACAGCCGTAGCTACTGCCGGAAATGTACCGCTGATGGCAGAAGCCTTTAAAAAAGCAATCGAAGCCGGACGAAGTGCTTATCTGTCCGGTCTGGGACGCACTATCGAGCGGGGTGCAAGTGCATCTTCTCCACTGACTGGATTTTTACAGGATTAGGAGGCATTCAGACATGGAAAGTAAACATATCAATGAAAGTATTTTAAGTGAAGAAATTCTGGAAGATCAGAAAAAAAACCGAATTGACCACATGACCTATCTGCCGGATATGCAAAATATCGGTTCTGATATCATGGATCAGGTCATCAATGCTATGGAATCTTATGACTATACAAAATATACTGCAGAAGATGTAAAACGTGCGCTGGCACATTCTGAGCGTACCCCGAAGGATTTTCAGGCACTGCTCTCTCCTGCTGCACTGCCATTTCTGGAGGAAATTGCACAGGCAGCTCAGATTGAGACAAAAAAGCATTTTGGCAACAGTGTCTATATGTTCACACCTATCTATATTGCTAACTATTGTGAAAACTACTGCATTTACTGCGGTTTCAACTGTCACAATAAGATTCACCGTGCCCGCCTGACACCAGAAGAAATAGAAAAAGAAATGGCAGCCATCGCTGCTACCGGTCTCCAGGAAATCCTGATCCTGACCGGTGAAAGCCCGACTATGTCCACAGTGGAGTATATCGGAGAAGCATGTAAGATTGCACAAAAATATTTTAAAGTAATCGGTCTGGAAATTTATCCGGTCAATTCCGATCAATATGCTTACCTGCATGCCTGCGGTGCTGATTATGTCACCGTTTTCCAGGAAACTTACAACTCTGACAAATACGAAACACTGCATCTGGCCGGTCACAAACGCATATTCCCGTACCGCATCAATGCACAAGAACGTGCTCTAATGGGCGGTATGCGTGGGGTAGGCTTTGCCGCACTGCTCGGTCTTGACGATTTTCGTAAAGATGCCTTTGCCACCGGTTATCATGCCTATCTGCTGCAGCGCAAATATCCGCATGCAGAGATTGCATTCTCCTGCCCGCGGCTTCGCCCAATCATCAATAATGACCGTATTAACCCGATGGATGTCCACGAACGCCAGCTTCTTCAGGTAGTCTGTGCTTACCGGCTGTTTATGCCATTTGCAAGCATTACTGTTTCCACCAGAGAATGTGAACGCGTCCGTGATCACC
>CABRZK010000132.1 GCA_902475415.1 uncultured Eubacterium sp. | reverse complement strand
GAAAACTCCATATACCGTTGTTTGGTAATCTTTTTCGTGTGATTTATACTGCACGGTTTGCGCGTACATTGAGCAGTCTTTATGCGAGTGGTATGCCAATTGCCACTTCAATTGCCACGGCAAGTGAAACGATAGGAAATGTATATGTACAGGAGCAGTTTGACGAAGTGGTTACGAAAGTGAGAAGCGGCATGCCGCTGTCACAGGCACTTCAAAATGTGGATGGATTACAGAAAAAACTATCCAGTATCATCCAGATTGGAGAGGAAAGCGGACGCCTGGATCTGATGCTTGATTCCATAGCAGCAACACTGGAAGATGATGCTGAACAGGCAACGAAACGTATGGTGACTTTGCTGGAACCAATTTTGATCATTATTATGGCAGTGATCGTCGGATTTATCATGCTTGCCGTAATGCTGCCGATTTACCAGTCCTATGCGGCAATTGAGAATTCCTAAGGAGAAAAGATAAGATGAGTGATACAGTAATTGTGATTCAGGATGAATGTATTCTGATTGCTTCGGGAAAAGCCGGAAAATCACCGAAGATCCAGAACGTAGAACGTATTGCGTTGAATGGATTCGGTAATCCGATCGATCTTTGGAAAGAAGCATTAAAGAACTATACAGGCAGAAGAAAAAAAACAGGTGCCGTCAAGCTGGTACTGCCATCTTCTTATGCATCAGCGCGTATGACACAGATTCCATATGCGACCGGGAAAGAACTTGCCAAAATAGCAGAAAATGTGATGGCACTGAAAGATTATGCGGTGGTCTCTGCTGACCGCAGACAGGGTGTTACATTGTGTTGCGGAAGTGTGGAAGATACAGTTATCACGCAGCTTATGGAATTCTGTCATGAAATTGACCTGAATGTGCAGGAAATCACGGTTTACGTGGAAAGCTATCTGCGGGTTATGGCACAGCAGAAAAATTTAAAAGAAAAAACCGCTATTTATCTGATTTTTGAGGAAAACAGTGTCACAAGTCTGCTGTACCGGGAAGGTGTGTATCTGTATTCTACAAAGAGTAGAATTTTCAGTGAGCGTGGTACTCTGGATTTTGGTACGGAAATTGTACGCCATATTTCCGGAATTATTCAGTTTTATGCCACAACAAAATCTGACGTGCCTATCACAGATGTATACTATGCGGGATGTCAGACAGATGATTTTGAAGTGAGTATGGATGGAATTCATACAATGAATCTGGAAGCACATCCGTTGAAAATCGATCTTGATTTTTATGCCGCAGACCGGGCAGAAGACTGGCTTTCCTGCATTGGTGCGTTTACGAGAGAAAAATATAAAGGGATGAATCTTTACCGGGTATGGAGTCAGAGACATGCCGGGGAGGTGGCAAAAACGAGCACAATTGCCAGACAGATTTTATACCCTGCAGCAGTGCTTGGCATCTGTGCAGCAATCTATGCCGGTGTGATGATCTGGAACACAGCTGAATCACGTCAGATTACAGCGATGCAGGACTGGATCAATGATACACAGGTGCAGACAGATTATAAAGAGGCTCAGACGAAGCAGGAGAAAAGTAATCGTCTGATTTCACAGTTAAATCAGGTAAATCAGATGAAAGACAATCTTGCAACTTATCCGGATCTGACAGAGGATAGGATCAGAACAATTGTGGATGTTGGCGGAAATGATATGTCGGTGCAGATTGAAACCCTGGATATGTCAACTGGCACACTGACATTTCACGCCGTAAGCTACAAAGTAATCGATATTCCGTCCTATGTACAGAAACTGAATGATACCGGATTGTTCGAATCCGTAAATTACAGTGGTTACAGTTATGATGACAATAAGTACTCGCTGATGTTGTCATGTACTTTAAAAGCGGCAGAAACCGGAGGTGAAGAGCAGTGAAACTGGATATGGAAATAAGACCAAAGGACATTGTGCTTTTGAAAATATTAGGATGTGTACTGATCGCATTTTTTATGATTCGTTTTCTGATCATGCCGGGAATTGAAAAACATATGGAACTTTCAGACCAGAAAGAAGAAGTCAGTATCCAACAGCAGGATATGCAGGACTTGATCAGTCGAAAAGATGCACTGGATGCGATTATTGCAAATCAGCAGTCCGTATTGCAGGGTGCACAGAGTGGATATTATGATCTTCTGGAAAACAGTGATGTGGATGAGTTGATCACGGGGATTGTGTTAAAAGACAATTTGTTTCCGGTATATCTGGAAATTACCGGAACGACAGATGGTGTTCCGATACCATATTCTCTGACAACACAGAACGTGTCAGATCAGTCCGGGGAAGAAAGCAGTGCTGCAGATACTTCTGACACAGAAAACAGTACATCGGATACCAATGACAGTACAGATACAGAAAACGGGGGGAATACCATACAAAACGAGAGTGTGTATGTACATACGACATCCGTGAATGTAACTGTCCAGGGAAGTGAAGCACAGATACGGACATTCCTGGATGATATTGTAAGAAATTATCCGGGAATTCAGGTCACTGGTTTTCAAATCCAGGAGAACAGTTATGTGGATTCCAGTCTGCAGACAGTATCACAGCTGAACTGTAATTGTTCTCTGGCAGTATACACATGTGGCGAAAATGAAGGATGAAAAAACTGAAGGAGATAAGGTAAGTGAATACGAATCTGAGAATCGGAGATATTCTGATTGAAAAAGGATATGTAAATCAGGAGCAGATGCAGCAGGCGCTGGCATGGCAGAAAGAACATCGTGATAAAAGAGTCGGCCAGATCCTGATGGAACTGGGGTTTGTGACAGAACCACAGGTAATGGAGGCACTGGCCAGCAGACTGCATCTTGAGATTGTAGATGTAGCACAGCTTTCGGTAGATCTTTCGGCTGTCGGAATGGTGAATCGTGAGTTATGTGAGAAAAATATGATTCTTCCGGTAAGTGTACAGGGTCATAATATGAAGATTGTCACCAACGATCCGCTGAATTATTTTGCCTTGGAGGAAGTGCGTCAGCAGACCGGCTGTCAGCTGGAAATTTATCTGAGTGAAGAGGCACCGTTGCATAAAGCTGTTTCTTATTATTTTGCAGAAGTCAGTGCAAGAAAAGCTGCCAAACAGGTGAATGTGGATTTTGCCATACAGGAAGAGGAAGAACTGGCGATAGAAAATCTGGATGTCAGCGATGATGAAGCTCCGATTATCCGACTTCTGAACAGTCTGATTGAGCGAGCAATCAAGACGGAAGCCAGTGATATTCATATCGAACCATTTGAAACAGAAACGAAAATCCGTATGCGTATCGATGGGGTAATTTTAGACTACGTGACCATTCAGCGAAAGATTCACGCACCACTGATCGCAAGAATTAAAATCTTATCAAACCTTGATATCGCAGAAAAACGTATTCCACAGGATGGACATTTCCGGGTAAATCTGGAAGGCGGAAGTGTGAACATCCGTGTATCAGTACTTCCGACTGTGTTTGGGGAAAAGGCGGTACTGCGTATTATGGCAGCCACCACACATATGGATCATGCAGATCATTTTGGTATGGATGATTACAGTTATCAGCAGTTTGTACCAATGCTGAACAGGCCAAATGGAATCATATATATCACTGGTCCGACAGGAAGTGGTAAATCTACGACATTGTACATGATTCTGGATTATCTGTCCGGACGCAATGTCAATATCTCTACAATTGAAGACCCGGTGGAAAAAAATATGCCGGGTATCAATCAGACACAGGTAAATCCGGTTGCAGGACTGACTTTTGATGTGGGACTTCGCGCACTGATGCGTCAGGATCCGGATATTATTATGGTTGGTGAAACCCGTGACGGAGAGACAGCAGGCACTTCTGTACGTGCAGCGATTACCGGACATATGGTTTTGAGTACTTTACATACTAATGATGCGATTTCCAGCATTGTCCGTCTGGAGGATATGGGGGTAGAGACATATCTGGTTGCCAATTCACTGGTAGGACTGGTAGCGCAGCGTCTGATGAGGAAAGTATGTCCAAAATGTGGTGCTGAGATGGAGACCACAGAAGAAGAACGGATGTTTCTCGGAGAAGATGTCAGAACCGTGCGTCGTGGTGTTGGCTGTACACATTGTAATCATACTGGTTACAGTGGGCGAATTGCAGTACATGAGATTGTGACGATTGACAATGAGATCCGTCGTATGATCATGAATCACAAGTCTCTGGAAGAAATTACAGTGTATGCAAAAGGACATCAGCATATGCGAACACTGAAAGAGAGTGGATTAAAGCTTGTCAGAGAAGGACTGACGACGCCGGAAGAACTCCTGAAGATCAGTTACCAGTAATTGATTACAGTTTATGCGCCATTATCTGTATGAGCAAACTCTGACAGTAATTGTGACCATTTCATAAACTTTTCGGAAAATGCCTAGACGTATGATATCCGCTGTGGTATGATGTTAGGCGAAATATCGGAGGTAGGAAATGTCAGATATAGATAAGAAAAATACAACAAACAAAAATAATATAAATGAAAATGACACTCCACAGGAAATCCCGGATATCGTGACGGGTGAGGAGAAAGAAGCTGTATATAAAAAAGGAAAAAAAGGAAAAGAACATTCACAGAAACATGTGTTTGAAAGCAGATTACATCAGCACCATAACAGAAAAAAGGAAAAAGATGATATTTTAGATGATCTGGAATTTATTTCTGAAGAGAGCGTGAAAGACAAATCCCGTATGGCGGAGGGAAAACCGATTTCCCACGAATTTGTTTCCAAGAAAAAAACGTTACGCCGCAGTGTGGATGAGTCAGAGGCAAAAAAAGAAAAATCCATTGCGTTTATGCGCAGAAATATCGCTTTTGTCGGAATCGGATGTCTGATCGTGGTTGTTGTAGTCTGTGCAATCGCAATTGGGGTCAAGAGCATGAGATCAAAGAAAGCGGCAAACAAAGATCAGGCTTTGTCTTCACAGGAGTATGAGACAGATCAGTATTCAGAAATCAATACATTGATTGAAAATTATTATGCGGCTTATGCATCTGGAAATACAGGTGAGATGATCAAATACGCGAACCCGATTTCTGATAAAGAAAAAAGCTACATCAATATGTACAGCCAGTATATTGAAAAGTATGATAATATCACATGTTATACCAAGACAGGAGCAGATGATCATTCCTTTATCGTATCGGTTGCTTTTGATCTGAAATATAAAAATGTAGATACAACAGCTCCTGGACTGGATTTCTTTTATGTGACTACAAACGAATCCGGTGATTATTATATTGATAATGTATATAGTCCGTTTAATTTACAGTACCAGGAAAGTCCGATGGATGATACGATCCGTCAGCTGATCACAGATTATCAGAACGGTGAGGATGTCATTGCTTTACAGGCAAATGTACAGACACGATATGAAGATGCTATAAATTCAGATGAAAATCTGAAAAATATGATTGAAAATACAATTGCAAATGCTGTAAATGAGTGGAATACGCAGCAACAGCAGGAGGCAGATCAGAAAGCACAGGAAGCTGCGAACCAGGTAGCTGCACAGGAACAGCAGCAACAGGCAGTAGATCAGGCAGCGCAGCAGCAACAGGCGGCTCAACAGCAACCATCGACAGACACCACAGAGACAGAGCAGAAAGCCTGGGTGTATGCAACAGAAACGATGAATATCCGTCAGGAGCCGAATGAGCAGTCAGCAGTGCTGGCTTCTGCAATCAAAGGAGCTGAGCTGAGACAGCTTGCGGTAACTGCAAACGGATGGAGTAAAGTAAAGACAGGAAGCATTGTTGGATATGTCAAGACCGAATATGTATCGACGAACCAGCAGTAGTTCCTGAACAGTGATAGTGTCACGTATGCAGGAAAGTGAAAGAGGGGACAGGGTAACAACTGTTCCCTTTTGATGTGTTAATAATGCCGGATAATAACCACAGATTTGGTAGAAATAATGTATAAATCAGCATTGGATGATAATACTAACTTTAAAAACGAGGAGGTTTTATCATCATGCAGAAAGACGAAAACGGCCTGCTTCATGAAATCTGCAGAAATTCCAGTATGGGTGTAGAGGCTATCCATGAAGTTCTGAAAGATATTTATGATGAAGAATTTGCGTATGAGTTAAATATACAGGCAGATAAAATGGAGCAGTTTGGCAGAAAAGCCAGATTGAGACTGATTCAGAACGGAAGTGAACCGGAGGAACCGGGGGTGATTACTACCGCAATGCTGAAAACATCGATAAAAATGAAAAAGGCGTTACAGAATAAGACAGAAGATGTGGCGGGTATGATAGAAAAAGGAAATGAACGAGGTGTGAAAGAATTAAAACATGCGATTCATAAATATCGAAATGCCGGTATTTATGCAACAGAGCTGGCAAAGGAAATGGTTGACTTTGAAGAGGATAATCTGCGCAAAATGCAGTCATATCAGAAATGATTTATGGAAAAGCCCTGCAGGAGATCGTATGTTTATCATGCATGCAGAGAAAAAGATCTGGCAATGATTTTGCAGAAGAAAGAGACGGACAGATGGAGAAAGAAAAGAAGGAAGTGCAGGTGGGAATCCGCATTAATAAATATCTGAGCGAGGCCGGGATATGTTCCCGGCGCGCGGCAGACCGGGAAATAGAAAATGGAAATGTATTAATCAATGGACGCAGGGCAGTTACAGGAGACCGTGTATTGCCAGGGATGTGTGTGACTTTTTGCGGAAAAGAAGTGCATCCGGAAGCAGAAGAGATTATAATTGCTTTTCATAAACCAGTTGGAATTGTATGTACAGCAGAGAAAAGGGAAAAAAATAATATTATTGATTTTATCCATTATCCAAAGCGTATTTATCCGGTTGGACGTCTGGATAAAGATTCGGAAGGTCTGATTTTGCTGACGAATCAGGGGGATCTGGTAAACAAAATGATGCGTGCCGGAAATTATCATGAAAAAGAATATATTGTTACGGTAAATCAGAAAATAACACCAGAATTTCTGGAACAGATGCGTGGTGGTCTGTATCTGGAAGATCTGGACGTACATACAAGACCCTGTAAAGTGACAAAAA
>CABRZK010000131.1 GCA_902475415.1 uncultured Eubacterium sp. | reverse complement strand
CCAGCCTTCCGCTGTGTATTGATTCCAGCCATGTAGACATTATTGAGGCAGCACTGCGCCGTTATCCGGGTCGTGCACTGATCAATTCCATTTCACTGGAAAAGGAAAAATTTGAAAAATTGCTTCCGATTGCAAAAAAATACGGAGCAATGTTTATTTTACTTCCATTATCTGATGCAGGACTGCCAAAGAATATCGATGAAAAGAAAGAAATTATTCATAAAATTCTTGACCGGGCATTAGAGCTTGGCATGTGCAAAGAAGATATTGTAGTAGATGGTCTGGTAGCAACCGTCGGAGCAAATAAAAATGCTGCGTTGGAGACACTGGAAACCATTCGCTACTGCAAAGAAGAACTTGGTCTGGCAACGGTTGGTGGATTATCCAATATTTCTTTTGGACTTCCGAACCGTGGATATGTCAATGCAGCTTTCGTGACGATGGCGTTACAGAGTGGTCTTACCATGGCTATCGCGAACCCGTCCAGTGATATTATGATGAATCTGGCAGCAGCCAGTGATCTGTTGTTAAACAAAGCAGGTGCGGATCTGAAATATATCAACCGCATGGCCGAGTTTGACGCAAAAAAAAAACTGAGTTAGCCAAAAAACAGGCTGCAGAAAAAGCGAAACCGCAGAATGATACAGAAGCGCAGAAAAAACAGCCAGAGGGAAAATCAGAAGAATCTGTACAGAACCATAGCAGTATTTATAAAGCTGTCCTGAATGGCTCTATGAAAAGTATTCTGGATGAAGTGAAGGAAGGTCTTGGTGCGGGTATGGAGCCGGGCGTGATTGTCAGTGAAGAACTGATTCCGGCCATTAATGAAGTCGGTGATCTCTTTGAAAAACAGACCTATTTCCTGCCGCAGCTTATTGCAAGTGCAGAGACAATGAAGAAAGCCATTGAATATCTGGAACCGATGCTGTCCGGTGGAGACGAAACCGGTCCGAAGGTGACAATTGTCATTGCAACCGTCGAAGGAGATATTCACGATATCGGAAAAAATCTGGTGGCGTTAATGCTGAAAAACTACGGATTTCGCGTGGTAGATCTTGGTAAAGATGTACCAAAAGAAGTGATCGTGCAGGCAGCCATCGACGAGAAGGCAGATATTATCGCACTTTCTGCGCTGATGACCACGACTATGATGCGTATGAAAGATGTGGTGGAACTGGTCAGAGAGAAAAATCTGGATGCAAAAGTAATCATCGGCGGTGCTGTTATCACGCAGAGTTATGCGGATGAGATCGGTGCAGACGGATATTCCAGAGATGCGGCTGACGCAGTCAGACTGGTGCAGCGTCTGATGGATCTGGCTTAAAATGATCTCAGTTCAATATTATTGCATAGTATTTGCAATATTACTTGCTGATCCGGATCTCGTTGGAGACTGGTGATAAAATAAAAATGACTTATCGCAGGGACTGCAGAAAAACAGTTCCAACGATAAGTCTTTTTTTGTGAGAATAGTTTCATAGGATCAATTGCTTTTCCCCAAAAAAGCAAGCATTCCTGAATGTTTATACCTTTAGTCGATAATATTTTGTCGTATGCTGGCGATACAGCATCAACAGTCCACGGACACAAAGCTCAATCGACATGGCAATCCACATTCCTGTGAGCCCCAGGCGTCTGACCAGAATCAGTGCAAGCCCGATGCGGACAAGCCAGATACTGCCCAGATTCATCAGACTTGGAACAAAAGTATCACCGGTTCCCCGCAGTGCACCGGCAGCTACAATGGAGACGCCAAAAAGCGGTTCAGCCAGTAACTCAATGCGCAGGATATGAACAGCCAGAGCACGGACGGCTGTATCGGGTGTCAGAAGCCGGAACACCAGAGGACAGGCAAACATCATTACTGCACCGGTACATCCCATGAAAATGGCACCCATAGCAGTGCAGATATTGCCATATCGTTTGGCCGTTTTGAGTTCACCGGCACCGATGCTGCGGCCAACTAGCGTGGTGGCAGCGGATCCGAGCCCATATCCGGGCATGTAACACAGGCTCTCGGCCGTGACGGCAAAGGAATTCGCTGCAATGGCAGTGGCGCCCAGAGGAGCAATGATACGCGTTGACATGACCATGGCACCATTCATGGCAATTTCCTGTACGGCGACCG
Organism: uncultured Eubacterium sp.; assembly: GCA_902475415.1. Classification (GTDB taxonomy): domain Bacteria; phylum Bacillota; class Clostridia; order Lachnospirales; family Lachnospiraceae; genus Eubacterium_I. The sequence goes on along the minus strand of CABRZK010000131.1, from coordinate 4,944 downwards.
GCATGCCAATCTGAAATGCCTTCCGTAAAATTTCAGGTGTGAACGGATGGCTGTCGGAAGTACGCAAATGCAGATGCTGATTGGAAATACAGCATCGCCAGGTCATGATGAGACTGATGACTGCACAGGCCAGAGTAGTACCCATTCCGGCACCGAGGACACCAAAATGCGGAATCAGTAACGCATTAAAAACAACATCCAGAACGCACATAATGGCATTTAGGATACTTGGCGTGACCATATCTCCACTGCATTGTAGAAATGCGGAAGTCAGTGAATTCAGCTGTGAAAAAGGTATCATCAGCGCATAGACAAAAAAATATGCGGTTGCATCCGGACAAATCGCCGGGTCTCCACCCAGCACGATCGGAAGCGGATGCGCTAGCAATATTCCGGACAGACACAATATCCCGGAAATGATCAGTGCGCTGATCAGACCATGACGGACCACATTTCTGGCATCCTGATCATGTCCGGCTCCGATATGATGGGCAACCTGTACCGAAAAGCCGGCAGAAACAGCAGACAAAACACCATTATACAGCCAGGTCATTGCAACAACCAGACCGATAGCAGCAGAGGCAGAAGCTCCCAGCGCACCGACCATGGCAGAATCGATGTATTGCATGGCGATGGTAGTGATCTGCGTCAGAATGGCAGGAAGGCTAAGCTGCCAGACCTGCCGGATTTCCGGCTTTAATTCATTCCAATTGATTCTTTTATAATTCATGTTTCTCTCCAAATAGTATCGCAATATGTTCCAGAAATTTTTGAAATCAAGTATTTTGAGAACATAGTTGTACAAAATAAAAGGAAAGAGACTCAAAAACACAGGGATGAATGTTTGTTTTTATGTTTGGAGTCTCTTTCCATTTGTTTGTTTTTTGTGAGGGTTGGTATCATGAGTTTGAAATAAGTATGGTGCAGAAACAAGACCATTTATTTCTGAGGGATATTTATTCAAACCACATGCTGTTGCCTACAGCAACTGAATACCGGCAGCTTTTAATTCTTTCTCCATTTCTTCTGGCCAGAGAGAGCACTGAACTTCACCAATATGTGCTTTGCGCAGGAAGAACATACAGATACGGGACTGACCGATTCCACCACCCATAGTGTATGGAAGCTTTTTGTTCAGGATTGCTTTCTGGAAAGGAAGGTCTGCGCGCTCCGGGCAGCCTGCCTTATCCAGCTGCTCCTTCAGAGATACCTCGTCAACACGGATACCCATGGAAGAAAGCTCCAGTGCAATGTCAAGGACCGGATAATATACAACGATATCTGCATTTAAAGCCCAGTCATCATAATCCGGCGCACGACCGTCATGTGGCTCGCCGGATTCCAGAGTATCACCAATCTGCATGATGCAGACAGCACCTTTGGCCTGAGCGATATAGTACTCACGTTCCTTCGGAGTGTAATCCGGGAACATTTCTTCCAGCTCATGTGTTGTTACGAAGAAAATATCTTTTGGCAAGATTTCATGGATATAATCATACTGAATGGACATGTATTTTTCTGTCTTGCGCAGTACTTTGTATACCTGACGGACAGTTTCTTTTAATGTATCCAGATTTCTCTGATTTTTCTCAATTACTTTCTCCCAGTCCCACTGATCAACGAAAATAGAATGGATATTGTCAGTGACCTCATCACGTCGAATGGCGTTCATGTCAGTATACAGACCAGAACCTGGCTCAAAATCATATTTATCTAATGCATAACGTTTCCATTTTGCCAGAGAATGTACAACCTCTGCGATACGTCCGTCCTGCTCTGCGATATCAAAGCTTACCGGGCGCTCCACACCGTTTAAGTTGTCGTTCAATCCGGAAGCCGGATCAACAAATAATGGTGCAGACACACGGGCAAGGTTTAATTCCTGTGCCAGGCGGGTCTGAAAGAAATCTTTGACTGTTTTGATCGCAATCTGGGTGTCATGCAGATTGAGGTCAGATTTATAACCTTTTGGAATAGTAATGGTACCCATGAAAATCTCCTCTAAAATCATTTTTATTTTTTACAACTCTTTATGTAAAATAGGTGGTTCTAAACTGTAACAGAAATATTAACAGAACCACTGTTTATTATAGCATCTGAGCGTGATTTTTCAAGATTTGATACTTATTTCACATAGAAAAATTTATGAAATCCGGTCGGAAAAATGATTTGGAATAGGGCATTGTGAGTGTCAAATAGAATTTTGCATGAAATGCATTCCTGGAACGAATAAAAATTGCTATTGTCTGTAAGGTGACATATAATAAAAATAACGGCAGTCAGAAGGTTACATATTTGAAAAAAGAAGTCAGAGAATGCCGGTCAGGAGGATTGTACAGGATGGACAAAGAACGGTTGGAACGACAGTTTGATTTTATCAAAGAGATAGATAAAGAAAAATTTATTCAGCGTCAGACAAAAATATCTGATGGTGTGCGCAGGGAAAATGATGCAGAACATGCCTGGCATATGGCGATTATGACGATTTTATTGTCTGAGTATGCAAATGAAAAAATTGATGTGCTGCGGACAGTTACGATGCTTCTGATCCATGATATCGTGGAAATTGATGCAGGTGATACTTACGCTTATGATAAAGAAGGAATCAAAACGCAGAGAGAACGGGAATGCAAAGCCGCAGACCGGATTTATGCTCTGCTGCCGGAAGATCAGCAGAAAAAACTGAGAGATATCTGGGAAGAATTTGAAGCCGGTGAGACACCGGAGGCAAAGTTTGCTCATACGATGGACAACATACAGCCGGCTATGCTGAATACGGTAAATGGTGGCGTGGCATGGAAAGAACATGGCATTGCCATAAGCCAGATCATGAAACGCAATGCGCACACCGCAGAGGGCTCGCAGACTTTGTGGGATTATGCGAATGAAAACTTTTTTGAGAAAAATATAAAGAATGGAAATATTATCGATGACCGGCCGAAAGAAGAGAAAACGGAAAGGGAGAGTATGGAATGTTGAAAGAAAAAATTGATATTCACGCACATTATTTTCCACCGGCATATAATGAGATGCTGAAAAAAAGAGGCATGAGATTACTGGATGGTGGTTTCCCAAAACCGGAGTGGAACGAAGAAATTCAACTGGCATCCATGGAACAACTGGGAATCAGTTACAGTGTGCTGTCGATTTCATCTCCACATTTACATATGGGAGATGCAACAGAAGCTATTGAGATAGCGAGAGCATCCAATGAATACGGAGCCGGATTGATGAAGAAATATCCGGACAAATTTGGGGTTTTTGCAAGCCTTCCGCTGCCTGAAATCGAGGCATCGTTAGAGGAAGCAGTCTATTGCATTGATAAATTACATGTGACCGGTTTTGCACTGCAGACAAATTCCTGCGGTATGTATCTGGGAGATGCCAGACTGGAACCTGTGATGGAGATATTAAATCAGGCAAAAGCAGTGGTATTGATTCATCCGACAGAACCAGGGGCAATTCCACAGGGGGTAAATGAGACACTTCCGTATCCGATGATGGAGTTTTTCTTTGATACCTGTCGCGCGGTTATGAATCTGATTCTGACAGGAACGTTAAATAAATATCCCGATATCCGGTTTGTGATTCCGCACGCCGGTGCATATCTGCCAATTATCAGTGACCGTGTGGCATCTATGTCCAAAATGCTCTGTCCGGATGGCAGTGTGGATATTGCAAAATGTCTGGCAGGACTTTACTACGATCTGGGAGGAACTGCCATGCCGAAACAGTATGGAAACCTTTGCCAGATGACCACAAAAGATCACATTCTGTATGGCAGTGATACACCGTTTACACCGTTATCACTGTGCTGCAAACTGGCAGAAGCGATGGATCAGGGACTGAACGCGGAAATGCAGGAACTGGTGTATCGGAAGAATCCGAAGAAATTGCTTGCAGGAAGCCTTGGGGTTGAAAAATAAATATATTCTGCGTATGTACGAGAGTAAAATATTTCAAATAAAACAGCAGATTTAAACCTGAAAATAAATGCTATGCTGTGTTTCAAATAAAAATCCTATGCTTCTGAATCTGTATAAAATACGCTATTTGGGGAAAAATAGCACAGAAATCATGGAAAAACAGACAGTGCAAAGTGATTTTTGCATTTTTCTGTTTATCTGAAAACCGTGAAATCTGGAACAGATCAGGAGGATCAGAACTATGAACAGACAGAAAGCGGCAGTTATCGGATGTGGATTTGTAGGAGCTTCCACAGCATTTGCCCTGATGCAGAAAGGATTATTTTCAGAACTTGTATTGATTGATGCCAATCAGAAAAAGGCGCATGGAGAAGCGGCAGACATTGCGCATGGGAGACCGTTTGCCCATATGATGCAGATATATGCCGGGGATTATTCGGATGTGGGAGACTGTGGACTGATTATTATCACAGCAGGGGCAGCACAGAAGCCAGGAGAAAGCCGTACGGCACTGGTTCATAAAAATGTGGAGATATTCAAAACGATTATTCCGCAGATTGTGGCACAGAATTTTGAAGGAATCCTACTGATTGTCAGTAATCCGGTGGACATTCTGACCTATGCAGCATGGAAAATATCTGGATATCCGAAAGAGAGGGTAATTGGCAGCGGAACAGTACTGGATTCTGCCAGATTTCAATATCTGCTCAGTGAACATCTTCATGTGGACTCCGCCAGTGTGCATGCCATGATCATTGGGGAACATGGAGACAGTGAACTGGCAGTGTGGAGTGGAGCAAATGTTGCAGGAATTCCGATGCATGATTTCTGCGAGATGCGGGGACATTATGACCATGTACATGCCATGGATCAGATTTATCGCAGAGTCCGGGAAAGTGCCTATCAGATTATTGAAGAAAAAGGTGCCACATATTATGGAGTTGCCATGGCTGTGACACGAATTGCAGCAGCACTGATCCGGGATGAAAATGCCGTTTTGCCAGTATCCAGTTTGTTA
>CABRZK010000130.1 GCA_902475415.1 uncultured Eubacterium sp. | reverse complement strand
CCGACAGCTGCCGCATATCAATCTGTAACACATGATAATCCAGATATTCTGAACCAACAAAATAATAATCCTCTTTCATATGCTGTTCCACAAACTGCACTGCATCCGTCAACGCAAGCTCTCCATCAGATAACGGATAGCTGATCCCAGTGATATCATCTTTTGACAGATCATATTTCTGAACAGAATGTCCCAGATTCATACCCCGATAACCATAAGGTCTGTTTGAATAATCCTCTTCCTCTCCCGTCAGTGCTGTCGGCACGGAATAATCTCCCAATTCCAGCATAAAGGTGGAAAATACACCAGTTCAGAGCAGGTTCCATCGTTATATCCCAAATATTGCACCTGCTCCTTTTGCTCATCTGTTGCTTCCAAAATCGGGATAATAAGCCGGTCATTCTGTGCCACATCCCAGTACATCAGTGTCATATGCTGCTTCAGATCCACCCTATCATCCAGTCCTTCATACAACCGGATATTTTCCTCAAATTTCTCCACCTGACGCTCAAAAGAGTCTGTAGATATTGGGAACTCCATCTCATAAACCTGCTGTACATCCGGGATTTTTATCTGTGTTTCAGAAAAATCCAGATTTTTGTATTCTGATTCAAAATTTTCCGCCTGCTTGCGTGCTTCCTTTAATGTTACTAAATTGTCCTGTGAAACCGTCTCTGTTTTTTCCACTTCTTTTGTTTTTCCAGATTCACAGCCGGATAATACGGTTACTGCAAGCATTGTTCCAATCATCATAACCCCAAGTAAATGTTTTTTATGTTTTATAACACTGCCCCTTTCCTTTATTATTTGTTATTACCTTCCCGCCTGATATTTCTTCGCTGCAAACATGCATCCAATCATCAATCCCACACAGCTTCCTGCCAGATACAGATAAGATCCCCAGATTGGAAATACCTGCGCCCGCAGATATTTTTCATAATGAACCCACGGAATTGCATGTGCCATCGGAAATAACCACATCCTCGCTGCATTTGCTGAGCAGCTTACTGTTCCAAGTACGATTAGTATTCCATCCACCAGAACTCCTACAAACTTCCGATTACACAGTGCTACAAAAAGTAAAATCATTGCCAGCAGAAAAAAATATAAAAACAGCATTAATATGGTGTGTAGTACCGCAGTTGAAAACAACATCTGCTGATACAGATTTTCTGGAAGTAACTGCAAGATATAATCGCCTGTCCGTTCTGGAAAAGTACTGAAATAATACGTTACCGCATTACTAAATTGCATCTGCCAGACACCGTTTCCACTCATCATAATGCAGGAGGATATGAGCAGAAAAGCTACCAGAAATACAACTGCTTCCAGTGCAAATAAAATCTGTCCCCATATCCACGTTTTCTTGGAACAACGCATTTGATACAGAAAATCAATACCGCCTTTTTGCGGAAAATCAGATAACAGCACCAGAAACAATGCCGGTAAAATCAACACGATTACACCGGAATTTCCCAATGCCACAAATGCTTCCAATATCGTTACCGGCTCCCCCATACGAACTGCGCAATCCTGTAATGTTATAATAATCTGCATATGTATAAACACCAGCATCACGCCAAGAATGATCAGGCGGCTACTGCGCATCCAGCGCTGAAATTCCACACTGCTGATGTGAAATACTGCTCTGATGTTTCCCTTAATTTTTCCGGTTTCACCACTTTTCACCTCAATCCCCCCTTCCCCACCGCTTAGTGCTCTACGCACTTGAAGCGGGGGAATGCTTATTCTGCGTTCAAATATTCCAATACATCTTTCTTATTTATGTTTTTTATTTTTTGACATGACCTAGTCCGTTATTTACGCATTGCCAAACGTATAATACACCGCCCCTGAAATCATATCGACATAGACATTCAACACCTGATTCTTTACTGTATTGATTCCACTAAATTTCCAGAACGGATAATAAACTGATGTATCTTCATTAAATCCCTGACCAGTGTCCGTCATATAACTTGCATAACCAATTTTTACTTCCTGTACCTCCAGTTTCAAAAAGGATGCCAATTTTTTGCTTGCAATATCTAGCGCCTGTTCCACTCCAACCATCTGTGTATCCTGATACAGCGGGTGAACCACATCAGACTCTGACGGTCCTTTAAATGTAGATACGCCTGTATCATCAACGACATTGACATATTTCAGCGACTCCTCAATTGCATAGCCTTCATAAGAATTTGCGATATCGGTATCCTGCAGATACAGGTAAGCCATATTTTCATACCATCTTCTGACATTAAAAGTATACATGCAGGTATCAGCCTCCAAGCGATACACACTTACATCCGGGATATCAATTTTTACTCCTTCTGCCATTGGAAATGGTGTTCCTTTTTCAAAATATTCCTTTACCTGTTCGGCACTTTTCCCAATCTCATATTCTCCGGAAATGAGAGGATATACTTCTTCTTTTAAATCTTCCAGACTTCCTGACTGAAGCAGTTTAAGATCATATTTCAGATAGATATCGTTGATTGGTTTCGGGTTTTCTCCAAGATACGCACTGAGTTTTCCATCGCTCATCATAAAAATCCCCTCTACGCCAACCATAGCGTAGCACTGTTTCGTATCCAGAAGTAACGCATCTCCACTTCCTAACTGTTCGATTGAAACATCTGACAATAGAGGATAACATTCCGGTGCACCTTTACTTTCATCCATTTCTAAATCAGCGCCCATGACACGTACTTCTTTTTCCAGATCAATCTCTTCCTGTTTTCCAATGCTTACCAGCCAGTTTTCTAATGTCTCAAGCCCTTCCTGCACAGACATTCCATGTGCTGTCGTATAAAATACAGATAATCTCGAAAGTTCTTCTGGAAACGGATCAAATGTACAATCCTCTATAAAATGAATGTTCGGATAGGATAAGTCCTGAATCTCCTGTATTTCCTGCTCATAGTGATTTGGATATTCTGTTATGGCAATTCTGCCGTCTACGATTTTTTCCTCATACTTTTCCTCAGAGAAATTTATTTTTTTCGTTTCTGCGCTCTGTGACTGCTGGTTCTTGTCTTCCTGCTGACTTTTCATATTTCCACATCCACATAATACAAATAATAAAAGGAGTAATCCTACGGTCAGCCCACCTAATAATGTCTGTTTGATCGTACTTTTTTCTGTCATAGTAATTCCCCCCGTTCCATCTCATGTACTTCATCACAAAGTACACGAATATCTTCTGCATTGTGACTGGCAATGACAATAATCTTGCGCTCATCTTTCATGGATAACAGCAGCTTTCGGATTTCTTCCACCCCGTTTTTATCCAGTCCGTTCATCGGCTCGTCCAGGATCAACACGGACGGATTTTCCATGATTGCCTGCGCCAGCCCCAGTCTCTGCCGCATTCCAAGACTGTATTTTTTCACCGGAAGTTTCAGATCCGGATCCAGCCCGACTGTCTGTATTGCTTCCCGGATTTCCTTTGCAGAAATCTTGTTTTTGATTCCGGCAAGCACTTTCAAGTTCTGAAAGCCGCTGTAATAGGGAATAAATCCCGGTGTTTCGATGATCACTCCAGCATCCGGTAAATAATCCACATCCCGTCCGATCACTTTTCCGTTGGATTCCACCGTACCTTCCGTTGGGCGGATAAATCCACACATGCACTTCATCAGCATTGTTTTTCCGCTGCCATTATTTCCTACCAGACCATAAATGTTGCCTTCTTTTAAGGTCAGTGAAACATTGTTTAAAATCTGTCGTTTATTCAAAGTCAGAGAAATATTTTTAACCTCGATCATTGTTTTTGCTCCTCCCCAATTTTCATGCTCAAATAAAATACATCAATCAATACTACATAAATCATCAGCATCACCACAAACGGAATCAGCCAGGTTACACTTCCCGATATATTCATAATCGATTCTGGTCTCATAGCCTCGATCCATGTAGATTTTTCATATTTTTCTGCCACAATACAATCCGACGTCAGTTTTCCAAGTACCTGCAGATAAATATAATTGATCATAAACGGCAGACAGATCAGCATGTATTTATCCCGAAAAGCAATTGCCACACCAATTCCAAACAAGCTGCCCGTCATTCCGTAAAGAAATGCACCGATCAGACATTTCACAACTTCCACCCCAAGCGTACTTCCCATCAGATAAAACTCCTGTTCTTCCACTGGCAGTGTACTTAACGACGGGAACCAAATCATCATAAGCAACCCAAACACCGCATAACCGATCAGAAAAATAATTCCTCCGGCCAACGCTCCCCCGCAAACCTTGGAAATGCAATACTGCAATTTTCCGGACCGCATCAGCACAAATCGGATCTGACCATTCTGCCGTTCCCCGGACAGTGAGATCATATATCCCATCGTCAGAAGCATCGGTGCAAATACAATCAGCCAGCCTCCGATGCCTGCCCGCCACAATTCAAATGCAGTATGCGGAGTATTAGTAACTTCTGGCCTTATCATCAGTGAAAAAATAGATATCTGATTGCCACCAACGTTCATGTCTCCCGTTACAGTCAGACACAAAGCAATAATTCCTGCCACACCTAGCAGTAAATATGGCAGATGCAGAATTTTCTGTACTTCTATCCGTATGTTTCGCATCATAACGTTTTACCCCCAAATTTGCCGATAAAATTTGTTTCTTACCTTCCTTTCTTGTTTTCATTATATATAATCCATTTGTATTCTTTATGTACTATGAGCAGTTTTTGGGATTTTTGCAAAGCGGACATTCGCAATTCGATTTCGCTACTTGCTCATGAACGCAAAAAAACAGCTCCTATGTCATTCCACATAAGAGCTGCTTTCCCTTTACTTATTCATTTTCTTTCAAAATTACATCGATCATCTGCAATCCATCCGCAATCTGTTCCTCTGTCAGACCGCCATAACCCAGAAGCAAAATCGGATATTCGCGCTTTGGATTCTGACTGATAAAATACTCTGACAGCCCATACACACGAATCTGTTGTTTTGCGCATGCTTCGATCACTTGCTGTTCGGATAGTTCTGTATCTACCTCTACCAGAAGATGCAGACCGGAGTTTTCTCCCATAATATCCCGCACCCAGGAATTTTTTTTCAATTCTGCAAGCATAAAATCATGCTTATTTTTATAAATTGCCCGCATACGATTCAGATTTTTTTCAAAATAGCCTTCTTTCATAAATTGGCAGATTGCCTGCTGCATCAAATTTGGCACGGTACATGCATAAAATCCACAACACTCCCGATAACGTTCAAACAATTGTTCCGGAAGCACCATGTAGCTGACACGAATTGACGAAGCAATGCTTTTCGAAAACGTGCCAAGGTAAATCACACGGCCAGATCGGTCAATTCCCTGTAAAGCAGGAATCGGTTTTCCCTTATATCGGAACTCACTGTCGTAATCATCTTCAATAATATAGCGTTCCGGTTCTTCCACCGCCCAATTTAACAGTTCCAGTCTGCGTTTCATCGGCATAACGATTCCCAATGGAAACTGATGAGATGGCATCACATAAGCAATACTGGCATCCGTTTCCCGCAACAGATCCACCCGCATTCCGGACTCATCCAATGCCACTTCCCGCACAGAAAGCCCTGCATTTTTAAAAGTCCGATACGCACGCAGATAAGTCGGCGACTCCATTGCCACACAATGCGACACTCCCAGCATCTGAACTAGCATAAGCTGCAAATATTCATTTCCTGCACCGATAATAATCTGCTCCGGGGTACATCGTACATTTCGTGCATGATACAGATAGTCGCAGATTGTTTCCTTGAGATTGTTTTCTCCAAAAGCGCTTCCACTGCTCATAATCTGTTCCCCCTGATCTAACAGCAGATTTTTCATGATCTTACTGAAACCACTATATGGAAAGTTTTCCATGGAAAGCTCGTTTAACGAAAAATCAATCTGATAAGAAGTCTTTTCCGCATTCCGCAGGACATCACTTTTTTTCCAATCCGAATGAACAGTCTCTGCCTTTTCCATTGCAAATGCATTTGCATCACCAGTTCGAATATCCGTCAGATCATACAATTCCCGCACATCACAGGCAAAATATCCCCGATACGGTTCCGAATGAATATATCCTTCTGATACCAGCTGATCATAAGCCAACTCCACTGTACTGCGGCTCACCTGCAGATAATCCGCCTCAAACCGGGTAGAAGGCAGTTTCTCCCCCTGTAAAATACGGCCCTGCAAGATTGCTTCCCGCAGGGCTTCGTAAATTTGTTCATATAAAGGCTGTTTTTTTTCTGTATCAAGCGTAATCGCTAATTCTTTCATTTTCTCCTAAGCCTGTGTCGGCAGTTTGTATGAGCTCTTTAAGGATACAATACGGTTAAATACCGGATGTTCCGGAGTAGAATCTTTTGCATCCACACAGAAGAAACCATTTCTGACAAACTGGAAGCTGTCATATTTCTCTGCTTTCAGTAAAGAAGGCTCTACATAACAGTTGTCAAGAACAGTCAGAGAATTCGGGTTCAGATTCAGACTTCCGTCCTCATTGTATACACCTTTCTCCTCATCAATGATATTCTCATACAGACGAACCTGTGCTTTGACAGCATCTGCAGCAGATACCCAGTGAATGGTTCCACGTACTTTTCTTCCGTCCGGGCTGTTGCCTCCGCGGCTTTCCGGATCATAAGTACAATGTACTACAGTCACATTTCCGTTCTCATCTTTCTCAAATCCGGTACATGTCACGAAATATGCATTCATCAGACGTACTTCGTTGCCTGGATACAGACGACGATATTTTTTCGGAGGCTCTTCCATGAAGTCTTCACGCTCAATGTAAACCTCACGGCTGAACGGAACCATACGTTTGCCAAGTTCCGGATTCTCCATGTTGTTGTCTACTTCCAGTTCTTCTGTCTGTCCTTCCGGATAGTTATCAATTACCAGTTTGATTGGATCAAGAATCGCCATCACACGGGAAGCTTTTAATTTCAGATCCTCACGGATACAATACTCAAGCATTGCATAATCTACAGAACTGTTGCTCTTGGAAATACCGCACAGCTCTACAAATTTTTTGATGGAAGACGGTGTAAATCCTCTTCTTTTCAGTGC
>CABRZK010000129.1 GCA_902475415.1 uncultured Eubacterium sp. | reverse complement strand
AATTTCTTCTTCTCTCTTTTCCTTTTCTTCTTTTAGGAACTCTTCACGTTCCTTAGCTTTATCTTTTATGCTCATTTACTTTTCCCTTCCAGACGGATACATACCTTTGCCAGTTCCGCGGCAAGCTTGTATTCTTTTTCGTATTTGTTGCCTTTATGTGTTTTCTCCACTTGATTGACAAATTCCTGGAGGCTTCCCAAAAAGCAGCCGCATTTTACTTCTACCGTATTATCCTTAGTTCTGTAAAATGTAACAAATCCATTTCGGCTTCCGATCGGTCCTTGTGTGCAGAAATGTCTCGTATTGAAAATTTCTGCGTTGCCGGAAATTCTTGCATTGTCGAAAACATTTGCATTGCCGGAAACCTTCCCATTGCCGGAAACTTCTGCATTGTCGGAAACCCACGCATTGCCGGAAACCTTCCCATTGCCGGAAACTTCTGCATTGCCGGAAACCTTCCCATTGCCGGAAACTTCTGCATTGTCGAAAACCTTCCCATTGCCGGAAACTTCTGCATTGTCGAAAACCTTCGCATTGCCGGAAACCCACGCATCATCGAAATGTGAAAGATTTTCCTCTTTCTCGATGTATCCGCCGAGGTCTCCAGTTTTGACAGACCCAAAATCACGCACTGCTCTGATCCGGTACAATGTTTTTTCGGAAATCGTAACTGTTTCCTTTGTCAATTCATATTTTTTCATATCCTACCTCCGTTTAGAACGTTGTGAACTTATCACACCTCATACGTTTCTCAGCGGGTGATACACGCTCAAATCCCGGCACCGGCGTCATGGCAACAACACGTCCAGGATAGGCCTGTGCAGCTATAATACTGCCCACAACAGCCAGAACTCTACCATCCCGGTAAAACTCCGAAAAGCATCTCTCGATGCTCCTGAGCCGTTTCTCGCCGTCCTCCGTTGCCTCGAAAACTGTCTTAACAAGTAATGGTGACATCTGCTCTTCCTTTACCTTCGCGTTGATTACAAAATCTTCGCTCGGCTCTACGGTGACAAGTTCGCCGGTGACATCCTGTATTGTCACCGGATGCGGCGTAGTATTGCACACTACCACGCCGTTGCTGAATTTTTTAAATTTAATCATTTACATCACGTCCTTTCTTAATCCTCAAAGATACTTTTAAGGAGAGCTTCTAAGAACTCTCCATCCTACCTAAACTTTTTCTGTTCTGGCTTGTTGGATCTGATCAGTCCTGCTTCAACCAAATCATCAATCAGTTCCATATATCTGTCTGCAAGAAACTTGCACATTTTGTCAGGTTCCTTAATTTCGCTCGCTACCTTCATAGCGGCTGAAGCCTTAATTGTCAGGGTGTCTGCCAGCACCGTCAGTTCTTTTGTTGCATTCTCAAGGTTACTCATTGTTTTCATCTCAAAAATCCTCCTTATTTGCTTCTTTTCATGTTTACGATTTCATCGTCTTTTTTTGTTTTCGTTCCTTTTGTGTCAAATGTTACTTTGACTTTCTGCCCTTTCTTGAATTTTGGGACATATTTCACTTTCTTTTTACCATTTGCCTTGCCTACAATGGCACGTTTGAAGTATTTGTTTTCCGGTTTATTGTCATCTGACAGCTCCCAGATATTGCCGTCTTTGGTCATAACGGTCATGTAATCAATGTACGTGCCGTTTGCCTTACGAATTTTTGCCGCTGCTTCAACCGGCAGTGTTGCCGTCAAAACCATCGCTGTCGCCATAAATGTTGCCAATACTTTTTTGAACATAATTAAATCCTCCTGTTCATCTCATCGTTCTTCTGCACATATCTCTGCGGAGCTGCATACAGAGTGTTTCCAGAAGTTCTTCTTTTGTCATGTCCTTTGCCTTCTCACGAAACTCCTCTTCCGTAGCATCGAACTTTTCAAAGTCTTGACACGCATCAAACCTATTCAAGTTCATCTGTGCATTTAACTTATACAGGTTTCTGATAATATTTTTTACTGCCTCAAGATAACCCACCGGGAATGACTCATTAAGAGATTTACCGCCATTTAAACGCCATTCTAAATGTTTAATGACTTCTCCTCTGTTCTTTTTTACTTCCTCTTCGAATTCTTTTTCTGACTCGAAATCTTCATTTTCTACAAGCTTCTTGAGACATTCTTCGTAATTCTTCATTTTAAAATCCTCCTTAATTCTCTTACTTCCTGCATAGAATACAGGGTGTTTTTATGTTTACCGTTACGGACTTCTTTTACGATCACATAGCTTGCGTCCGCAACCTTAATTTCTTTGTATTCCTCGAAACATCCTGCCCCAGGATACATAATCTGTAATGTTTCAGTCATTCCTGAACTAACCGAAACAACCTCTGTCTTTCCATCGGTGACTATTTCTGTTGTCACCCGTTGACCAGTGTCAGCGATATTCCGGATTATATAATTCATATTTGGGTCTTTTCGCTTGAGGTGATCCAAGCAAAAGTCACCCATGAATTTACGAAAGCTTGCGTTCCGGAAGTATGCAAATCTTTCGTCTACGTTTCCGCCGGACAATCCTATTACACCGCTGTCCAGCGTTTCGTTTGCACCGATGACATAACCACTTTTGAGAATCTCTTTTGCCTTCGGCGTAGTTCTCTCAAGTTCGGCATATCCGTCCGGATAAACCGTATATGTCACCGTATGTTTACCATCTTTGTAGCCACGTTCACAGATGCAAACTACATTTCCCTTGCTGTCGATCTGGCATTGCCAGCCGTTCCAGGTGAGTGATTTTTGGGCATTAAAAAAGAGCCCATTTCTGAGCTCTATTTCTTTTATATACATGTCTTACCCCCTAAAACACGGACGTAAATCCGTATTTTTTCGTGTATTCGTTTCCGTCATGCGTTATTGTATACACGCATGCTCCGAGCGAATATGTACCGCGAAGAAATCCTAAGAGGATATTTAACATATTTACCTTTAAGAAGCTTTTCCAATTAGTTCTAAGTATATTAGAGCTAACTAAATCTGTAATGACTATTACCGTCGTTGCTGTAATCCCGATGGTAAGCCAGCACGTAATAAAACATGCTGTAATTATTTTAAGCAAAATGATTCCCATTTTTGCCCTCCTTATTTATATGGGTTGGTCAGCTTTTCCCAGCTTCTCCAGCCTTCTTCATTTTCTTTCAGAACCTTCGCAAGTTCTGCAATTTTGGTTTCGGCGAATGCTTTGAATCTTTCAAACTCTGCCTTATCAGCCTCCGTTATAGCCAATGCAGATACACAGTCCTCGCTTTTCCAATAATCATCTATGAGACTATACCAGTCCCCCAGAGATGTTCTTGCATCATTATAACGTTGCCACGCCAGCAAGTCAGGATCTTTTGCTTCTGGGCATTTTCTTTTATATGCTGTCTTGATATCTCTGTCAGATGCGTTAGGACGTAAGGCCTTCTTCACGCAAGGCCATCTTTTTTCATCCTCTGGAAGTCTATTGATTGCCTCTAACATTTCTTCTCTTGTTGGCATGGTTCTGTCTCCTTTCCTTTTTTATTATGCCCAATTATACGGACGTGGTTTTTCCGGCGTATCCATACCGAAAAAGTTCGTGTCCATATTCCCGTTAGAGTCATAGGTGCAGCCAAGCTGACCTTTGTCCACGCACCCCTGACTCCAGCAGCGTGCCATAGGTTCCGGAGTTTTTCGCTCCTTCGGCACCACGTTTGCCACGAAACGGGCATCGTACGGATTGCGGTAACGGTGCTGTTTAGGCACGCCACCACGTTCCAGATGAGTCAGAGCCAACACTGCAATGCTATGCAATGCCAGCTCTGTAGCAACAGAGTAATTTAAGCTTTTAAACTTGTCATAGCTCTGCTGTTTGTTGAAGTCACGGTGACAGAGACACTGACGCCACTGTTCACCAAACTTGACCCACACAACACACTTTGTTGTCGTATGGGTATTTTTAGCACGTCGGCTGTCACCAGTACAACCGATCGTCAACGGCATACGGGTCATCACCCAATGCACACCGTCCATGGTGCCAAAAAGTGCACCCTTCGGGACATTGAATCCCTGAAAAGTGCAACCAAAAGCGGTGCACTCACGCACCTTGACATCTGATTTTTTATGTGTTCTTGCCATGTCTCTGTCTCCTCACTCGTTCACTTCGTTAACTCGTTCAGCCCAGTTTGATCTCACACGCTATAAACAGCATCAGCTGGGTTTTGTTCTTCGTGTTAAACGTCGCATAAACACGACGCAATTAAAAAAAAATATACGCATACGCATCTGTATACATGCACGCATTAAAAAAGAGCCTCACATCGTGTGATGCAAGGCTCGTCGGATTATTCCGCCTGTGGTGCCGGTGTATCCTGCTGAGGCTCTGCCGTTGTCGGCAGTTCCGGCAGCTTGAGTACTGACCCGGTGACAAGGTTCATAGAACCTGTCAAGGTCAACGCCGCAGGGCGAGGGGCTTTTTCACCCTCCTTGCGGTCTGCCGTGACCGCTTTGAGGGTTGCCGCTTCCTCTTCGGTGGCTTCCGGCTCGGCTACCACCTTTACGCTCTCTCTCTGGTAGAGAGAAAGCACGTACAGGCAAAGCTGTTTGCGGAACTTTGCCAAGCTGATGCTTGACAGCTTGACAAGTCCGCTACGCTTGTCCTTCGAAAAGCCGTTTAACATTACGGCTTTCCAAGTATCGAGTTCAGCGTTATTCACGCTGACTTTGATACCTTTTAGCAGGTCGCCGCCCTTGCGGAAGATGCAAAGAAAAGCGTTTAAAGCCTTCTTTGCATCCGCTTTTTCCGTGTTCCCGGTAAGTAAGCCGGTAAACACTTCGTAAAGGCGGTCAACGTTGACTGGAAGCCAACCGCCTCCGTGCCAACTTGCCAAAATGGCAAGATGAACACGGTTGCTGTCCATCCATGCCTCCGCCTGGTCAGACGCTAACATAGCGTCAAACCAGTTAGCGTAAGGACGGATGTCATCGGCGGTCAGAGCCGCCTCCAGTTCGCCTATACGTTCAGTCAGAACGTCAATTTGTTCTAACTGAACGGCTGTCAATTCTGACTTTTCAGTCAGAGCTGTCAACTTGGCACGGGTGTCTGCGATGCGGTTGTTTACCGCATAAACGTATCCCAGACCCGTCAGTGTTGCTTCGTTCAGTCCGCCTTCAATGACGGACTTATTTAATCTGATTTCTTTCATTTTTACCTCCACTTTCCCCGGCTATCGCCGGAATAAAAATAATTTTAAGTTATCCTTCCGCTGGAAGGTATCAGTAATTGAACGTTACCGCTCAGCCACTCATACCTTCAGCGGAAAAGGTAAAAAAAGTCAAACTTCCCCCGTAGGGTACTCGATTATATTTGAAATAAGCTTTTCCGAAATTTTGTGTGAAGGCATAACTCCAACGTGAGTTATCAACCTTCTTTCGGGTTGCTGTATTTTTTTGTCAAGGAACGTTTGACAGGTTTTGAAATTGACCGCCCCCTGTCAGGGCTTCATTGGGACTTTTCCGGTTTGAAAAAATCTAACCGGAAGGTTTTGTTTTCGCTGATTTCCTCAGCGGTCGTTTTGCATCTCTGCCTCTCGACACTGACATAGCATAATTAATAATGCAAGTACTTTTTTAAAGAAAATTTTCGGAAGTCCCAGAAACCTAGTGTTTATGCGGCTTTCAACCTTTAAAAAAGTTCCGAAAATACCTATTTTATGAACACTTTTCCCAGAGAACCCCCGGGGTTTTTCAAACTCAGAACACCGCTGTTTTACGGCATTTCTTCAAACGGCATTAAGTTATATACTAATTTCGAAATTTTTTTCGACTATTTTCAGTCGATTTACGTGTCGAAAATATTACACAGGCTTTTACATATTACATCTCTTTCGATCCTTAAAATCAGCAAAATATAGATAGCATAAATCTGCAAATATCTCTTTACTTTCCTATGATTATGTGTTATAATGTACCCATAGTTCAGATGAAAATATTGCTTTTATATATCGCCGAACTTTTTTCTCTCGCTTTTGAGGGTTCGGACGGAGATAAAATCAGTAAGAGCTTAAATCTCGTATTTCCCAGTAATCATCACTGTTTTATACAAACTGCTCTTCTATCTTCCATAGCTTTTTCATCTGAAGAAGGCAATAAAATCGTAAGGAGACAACTGAATATGGAAAAAATCAAAATCGTGGATGCTATCATGGGAGCAGGTAAAAGTACCTATGCTATCAACATGATTAACAGAAACTCGGAGAAACAGTACCTCATCGTATTACCTTTCTTATCTGAAATACAGAGGTACAAAGAGAACATCTCTAACTGTGGTATCGTAGAACCCCGATCCTGGGGCATGTCTAAATCGACAAATCTAAAGGAACTTATCAAACGTGGTAAAAACATCATCACCACACATCAGCTCATACAAAGAATTGACAACGAAACACTGGATCTGTTGGAAGAACAAAACTACACTTTGGTTCTTGATGAAGCACTGAATGTAGTAAGTAAATCGGACATAACTAAAGATGATTTAAAAGCCTTTATGAATAATTCATACATCAAACTTGCTGATGATGGATATTTTGAATGGAATACCGGGCTACCGGATGCAGGCCAGTACAAGCGAGGGAATAACACGCTGATCAAACAGCTATGTGAGAGAAGGGTTTTAAGAGCTTATACGGATAAAAGAGGAAAGATTATCTCAGTTGTACAGCAGTTCCCACCGGAATTCTTCCATAAGTTTACAGAGACATACATCTTTACATATCTTTGGATTGGAAGTATGCAGGAAGCATATTTCAAAATCAATGACATTCAATATGAACATCTATCACTCCTGAACGGAGTACTTATCCCATACAATGTAGAAGTAGAACAATCTATTAAACAGGCGATTAAAGAACTGATTACTGTAGTAGATGATGAAAAACTGAATAGTATTGGAGAACGAAGATATCGGTCAAATCCTTTGAGCAGCGGATGGTATCATAATCATCCTGAGTTATTACCGGCTCTTAAAAAGCATGTATATAACTTTTTCCGTAACAAAACGGCAGGAGCAGCCAGTGATAACATGTGGTCTACCTATAAAGATTACAGGTATGAGCTTAAAGGTAAAG
>CABRZK010000128.1 GCA_902475415.1 uncultured Eubacterium sp. | reverse complement strand
GCAAATACAGAGTTTGAAGTATTAACAGGTATGGGCATCCGTTTCTTCGGACTTGGCGAATATCCATACAAAACCGTTTTAAAAGAAACTTCCTGTGAAAGTGCTGCAGATGTTCTGGGTGACCTCGGTTATTCCACCCATGCACTCCACAACAATGGTGGTAACTTCTACGGACGTGCAAAAATTTTCTCCCAGATGGGATTTGATACTTTCACCAGCAAAGAGCTGATGAACATTACCGAATATAATGAGATTGCTTCCTGGCCAACAGACAACATTCTGATTGATGAAACAACCAAGACTCTGGATTCCACTCCGGATCAGTCTGATTTCATCTATACGATCACTGTACAGAGCCACGGAAGTTATCCGGATTACAAAGTATTTGACAATCCGGAAATTCAGGTAACCGGCGGTGCTACCGAAGCGGAACATTATCAGTGGGAGTACTACATCAACGAATTACATGAAGTTGATAAATTTGTCGGTGATCTGCTCGATACTTTATCCAAACGCAACGAGAAAACAATTGTTGTTATGTATGGTGATCACCTTCCAACCCTGGGTCTGGAAGAATCTGATATGAAAACCGGAAACCTGTTTGATACTACATATACCACATGGAACAACTTTGGTTTGGAAAAACAGGACAAAGATGTAGCTGCTTACCAGCTGATGTCCTACATCACAGAGCAACTTGGTATTCACGAAGGAACCATGTTCCGTTACCATCAGTCTGAAATGGCCGCAGGTGTCTCCTCTGATGATGCTTCCTACATCAACAACTGGGATTTACTGCAGTATGATCTGCTTTATGGAAAGCGCTACTCCTATCACGGTGTAGATAAATACCCGGCATCCAACCTTCAGATGGGTGTTCAGGATGTTGTGATCGATCACACTTCCATGAATGCGGATGAAACAAAGCTTTCCATCTTTGGCGAGAACTTCACTCCATGGAGTAAGGTATATGTCAACGGTGAAAAAGTTGCCACGGAATACATTTCCGGAAACTGCCTGGAGATTTCCATGGCAAACCTGGAAGACGGTGCACAGCTTGTTGTAAACCAGGTTGGTTCCAGCAATACCATCTTCCGCAGTTCCAATACAATCACATTCAATGCTCCTGCTGATTTTGATGAGCACGACGCTGATAATGTGGAAGTACCGGATACTTCCGGAGATGACCTCGGTGTTCCGGTTGTAATTCCACCGGAAGAACAGAGCACAGATAATGCAGCAACTGCTACTGCACAGTAATTCCTGATTCAGTGAGCATAATAAAAAATTGACACAGGCGATTGAAATCGCCGTGTCAATTTTTTTATTATGTTCAGATTCTATTTTCTATCAATTCCGTACAGATTTTTTCTTCATCATAGCCTGGTGCTGTCAACATCCACCACATATACCTTCATCTGCCCGCCGCAGACCATTCCCTGATCTGCCGCTACTTCATTACTCATATCCAGGGTAAATATTTTGGATGTTCCTGTTCCAATCATACGAAACGCTTCTCGCACGACTTCGTTTTCCGTGCATCCACCTCCAATGGTACCCGCCGTCTGAAAATTACTGTCTACGGTCATGAATGCCCCGGATTTGACCGGTGTGGAACCGCTTGTGTCATATACGAGCAGCATGGATTTTCCAACACTGGTGTCTGCAAGCATTTCCAATACCTGCGGATTCATATCATTACAGGTAAGCAACTGACTGTGCGAACGCCGCGGTGTTTCTTTTCTTCGTTCTTCAATCAGTTCTGCCACAATGGAAATCGCAATCTCCGGAACGGTCAGCGCTCCGATATTCAGGCCGATCGGCATATGGATCTGAGCCACTGTATCAGGCGGATTTCCCTCTTCCTGCAATAAATCGATAATTCCTGTAACACGACGTTTCGATCCCATCATACCCAGATAACGCGGCATGATGCCTTTTAAAACAGTACGCAGACAGGTCAGGTCAAAACGGTGTCCGCGGGTTACTACCGTGACATAATCGTTATGGCCAATTTGAATCTGATCCAACGCTTTTTCAAATTCTTCACAGTAGATTTCCTTCGCATCTGGAAAACAGGTGTGATTGGCAAAAGCCGGTCTGTCGTCGACAACCACAATGTAAAATCCAACGGCAGAAGCAAACTTACTGATGGCCTGTCCAACATGACCGCCTCCGAGAATGATCAGGCGCTCCGGTCGGTAAAATTTTCGCTCATAGATTCTGTCTTCAATTTTTAGTTTCAGTGTTCCCTCGCCTGTCTCGCTCAGTTCACACAACAGTTGTTTTATTTCTTCCATTTCTGCTCCACAATCACTCTAAATCCTTTTTTTCCTGTCTGCTTGCTCTTTCAGATATGCTTCTGCCTTACGCAGTTCTTCCATCGTATCCGTATCCATCACGCATCCCGGATCATTCACTGGAAGTTCTGCCATCTCATCCCCCAGTTGTTTCCAGAATCCCCGCAATCCGCCTGCACCTTCATAAGCAAGAATTTTCGGTAACAATGACATCTGAATCAATACCGGATGCCCCCGACGATTTTCAAAAATCGGAACAACAGCTTTCTTTCCGGTTTGCGCCATCTCCTGCCACAGGTATTGATACGTTTCAGGAGCAATACAGGGTAAATCTGTTAATTGGATAAATACCTGTTCAAAAGCCTCCAGCTCCGGCAAACCGGTTTTGATCGATGTCAATATACTTCCATTTTTATATTCCGGATTCCAGATGGTACGATTCCGGTCAGATGGATCATGACTACGCAGATACGTTTCTACCCGTTCATGTTCAAATCCTGTCACCACCAGAATATCTTCGATTCCTGCAAACTGCATCGTCTGTATGACCTGATCGATCAGTTTTTTTCCCATAAAATCCGTCAACGGTTTGGACTGTCCCATGCGGGTAGAGAGTCCTGCTGCCAGAATCAGCCCGGCGACATGATGTTTCATATCATTCTCGTTTAAATTGTTCTGTTTCATTATACATTTCGTTCTTCCAGAATCATTCCCCGGATTGCCTCTACTGCCGTCTTAATTGCAGCCTGGGTATCATGTGCCACCGGATTCTCCAGATGAAGCTTTTCCCTCTCCTGATTCGCCACAACAAGAAATACCGAACCGACTTTCACATGCAGATAACTTGCCACGACAAACAGGGCCGCTGATTCCATCTCAGAGGCCAGACATCCCAGTTTTTTCCAGGCCTCCCATTTCTGTGTCAGTTCATACCCCACCGGCATCAGCTCCGGTTCATGCTGTCCATAAAAAGAATCCTTACACTGAACTACACCAATATGACAATTGTGTCCATTTTTCTTTGCCGCATCTTCCAGCTTCCGCACGATCTGATAATCTGCCACCGCCGGAAATTCGATTGGGGCATATTCCCGGCTGGTTCCTTCCATACGGATGGCTCCGGTGGCGATCACCAGATCACCGCTTTTGACATCCGTCCGGATTCCTCCGCAGGTTCCCACACGGATAAATACTTCGGCTCCACACCGCACCAGCTCTTCCATTGCAATGGCCGCAGAAGGTCCTCCAATGCCCGTAGAGGTCACGCTGACCTTTTCCCCCTCCAGATATCCGGTATAGGTCGTAAACTCCCTGTGATCGGCCACCAGACGTGCATCATCGAACAATTCTGCAATTTTTACACAACGCTTCGGATCTCCCGGCAGAATCACATATTTTCCAACGTCACCTTTTTTTAACCCGATATGATACTGAACTCCGTTTTCTGTATATTTCATAGCCTTTTACCTCCAAACATGAGTTTCCTTCCAGTTCATACTACCATGGACAATATCCTTCTTCATAAGCTACAAGATATTGTTTCTCACAAGTCAAAATCCTTATCGATACATTTCCGGTCTGCGCGTTTTCAGGTATGGTATGTTTTTCCTCACTTCCCGCATCTTTTGCCTTGTCGCAAAATTAAATGCTTTTTTCCAGATTTTTCTGCATATCTGGGGACATGCTCATCTGTGCCATTGCAAGTTTCATAAAATCTACCACACTCCGTTTCACATTTCACATACCAGTCTTGTATATCCACTATCTTACCACACAAAAACAGAGAAAGGCAGAAGAATTTTCTTAGAAAAGAATTTTTCTCCTACCCCGTCCTTATCATCTCCCATAGCTTCATACTCATCTTTCATGGTATAAAACTCTACCGGACCATAAAAATCTACCAGCGCATTCTCGTTGGATACACAGTCCGGATTATCCGTTACATCACCATTTAATTCTGCTACTTCTTTAATCGTCATACTGTATTTTCCTCCCACCTGTCACACTTCCTGAATGTGCAAAATACTTCTGAATCATTTTATTCCGCAACACATATTTTTTTTAAGCTCATCTATTTATTTTTAGTATATACTCTGAAGTCAGCTCCAAGTCAAGAGAATCCGCAAAAAGAACAAAAGTGTGTTATCACGCACTCTCGCGCTAAGAATTTTATAAAACGCAGCTTTTGTTCCGCGCGCGAAGCTGCGCATCATCTGCACGAAGTGCTTTTATTTTACAGGAAATTTCTCCAAATTGCCTGTAAAATAAAAAGATCACCCCGATGCATCTGCACCGGAGTGATCTTTTTAAGTATTTTTACATAGTAAGGAAAAACTTATTTCTGTGAGTGGCATCCGCCACCGCAGGATGAGCAATCGCAACCGCAACCGCCCTTATGATGTTTTTTATCATATATGCCTTTTCCTGTGATCAGACCCACAAGGCCAAATACGATAATTCCTACAATTACTGTTGCCATAATACTCCTCCTTTTAAAATGATATTATAACTATTTTAGCATACTTTTAACTTAAGCGATAGATTTTTTTGCCATACCGGTTGCTTCATCAACGTAAGGGTTTTTGCGAACAAGCATATAAATGATGAAGATCAGCTCGATAATTGCAATAATAAGTCCTACCGGATGAACGTTTCCTGTGAACAGGGAACCAAACTGGTAGATCATCATAGATACGATATATGCAAGACCACACATATATCCGATTGCTGCCCAGAACCATTTCTGATTGTTCATTTCTCGTTTAATTGCACCCATAGCTGCGAAGCACGGAGCACACAGAAGATTAAATACCATAAAGCTATAAGCGGTTAACTGTGTATAATGAAGTGCTACCTGACCCCATACTTCATCGCCGTTCTCAGCCACTTCGGAGAAACCACCGAAGAGGACACCAAATGTAGATACAACGTTCTCTTTTGCAATCAGACCTGTGATTGTTGCAACCGTTGACTGCCAGTCGCCGAAACCAAGCGGTGCGAAGATCCAGCAGATTGCTCCACCGATCGCTGCCAGTAAACTGGAGTTATTATCTTCCACCATGCCAAATGCACCATCAACGAATCCAAATCCCTGTAAGAACCAGAGGATTACGGAAGAAGCTACGATAACAGTACCTGCACGTTTGATGAAGGACCATCCACGCTCCCATGTTGCACGTAAGATAGAACCTGCTGTTGGAATATGGTAAGCCGGAAGTTCCATAACGAATGGTGCTACTTCACCGGCAAATGGTTTTGTCTTTTTCAGCATGATACCGGAGATAACGATTGCTGCTACACCGATGAAGTAAGCGGAAACTGCAACCAGTCCGGAACCACCGAATAATGCGCCTGCGAAGAGACCGATGATCGGCATTTTTGCTCCACAAGGAACAAAGCAGGTGGTCATAATTGTCATATGACGATCTCTCTCATTTTCAATGGTACGGCTTGCCATAACACCGGGAACACCACAACCGGAACCAATCAGCATCGGGATAAAGCTTTTTCCGGAAAGACCAAATCTGCGGAAGATACGGTCAAGGATAAATGCAACACGGGCCATGTATCCGATCTGCTCCAGAATGGAAAGCATGAAGAACAGTACTAACATCTGCGGTACGAAACCGAGTACGGCACCGACACCACCGACAATACCATCATTGATCAGACCGACTAACCAGTCGGCACATCCAATGCTCTCAAGTGCCGGTCCTAAGTTTCCACAGATCCACTCACCAAAAAGTGTATCATTTGTAAAGTCAGTAACTATTCCACCGATGGTTGTTACAGAAATCCAGTAAATCAGGAACATGATACCTGCAAAGATTGGTAATGCAAGAATACGGTTTGTTACGATACGGTCAATCTTGTCAGAAATTGTGAGGTTGTGTACTTCTGCTTTTTTGCTTACAGACTGATCACACACTTTGCTGATGTAAGCATATCTCTGGTTTGTGATAATACTTTCCGCATCATCATCCATCTCATTCTCACAGTCCACAATGTGCTGCTCGATGTGAGATTTTACATCTGCCGGGATATTTAAATCTTTGGTAGCTTCCTCATCACGTTCAAACAGTTTCATTGCAAACCAGCGAAGATATCTGTGATCTACGATGGTCTCGATGGACTCTTCGATATGTGCGATTGCATGCTCCACGCTTCCGGTAAATACATGAAGCGGAGTTGCATCTTTTTTCTTCTCTGCTGCTTCTACAGCTTTCTGAGCTGCCTCAAATCCACCTTCGCCTTTCAGCGCACTGATCTCAACGATCTCGCATCCAAGTGTATCGGCCAGTTTCTTGACATTGATCTTGTCACCGTTTTTGCGGACGATATCCATCATGTTGATTGCGATAACAACCGGGATACCAAGCTCCAGAAGCTGTGTGGTCAGGTAGAGGTTACGCTCGATGTTTGTTCCATCCACGATATTTAAGATGGCATCCGGGCGCTCATTTACCAGATATCCTCTGGCAACAACTTCCTCCAGTGTATATGGGGAAAGGGAGTAGATACCAGGTAAATCCTGGATGATTACGTCTTTATGTCCCTTTAATTTTCCTTCTTTTTTCTCAACGGTTACACCCGGCCAGTTACCTACATACTGGGAACTACCTGTCAACTGGTTAAACAATGTTGTCTTACCACAGTTTGGGTTACCCGCAAGTGCGATTTTGATACTCATTAATATCTCCTCTCTCTGCTTTATTTTTCATAGCTTTTCATAACTATTATTAGATGATTCTAATCCATATGTAAAAAAATCAGATTACTCTACCTCAATCATCTCTGCGTCTGCTTTACGAACACTCAGCTCATAACCGCG
>CABRZK010000127.1 GCA_902475415.1 uncultured Eubacterium sp. | reverse complement strand
ATCGAGCAATATAGTATAGATGAGGCTTTTTTGGATATGACCGGCTGCTGCCAGGATCCGATAACGACTGCGTATGAAATAAAAAATCGTGTGCATGCAGAATTAGGGTTCACTGTAAATATTGGTGTTTCCGAAAATAAGCTTCTGGCAAAAATGGCTTCAGATTTTACGAAGCCGGATCACGTTCATACGCTCTGGAAATCAGAAATGTCAGAAAAAATGTGGCATCTTCCGGTGGGTGATCTGTTTTATGTGGGCCATGCCTCTTTATACAAGTTGAAAAAATTGGGATTTCATACGATTGGAGAACTGGCAGCTATGGATCCTGCAATTTTGCGCGCGCATATGAAGTCACAGGGAATACTTATTTGGCAATATGCAAATGGTATAGATGAATCTGCAGTGATCAGCTCACCTCCGCCGGCCAAAGGCTATGGAAATTCTCTCACCACGCCTTATGATGTTATGGATTGTGAAACTGCCAGGCAGTATCTTTTATCGTTATCGGAAACCATTTCAGCCAGGTTAAGGGCAGATGGAGTAAAGATTAGCGTTGTTTCTATCAGTCTAAAAGACTGGGATCTGCGTTTTTACGGACATCAAATTACACTATCTGTTCCAACGGATCTGACCCTGGAAATTTATGCTGCAGCCTGTCGGTGTTTATCTGAATTGTGGAATGGGATTCCGCTGCGGCATCTCGGGATCCATACCAGCCGTGTATCATCAGATCCCTTTCGCCAGATGCAATTTTTTGAAACGATCGACTATGAAAAATACCGGAAGATGGAGAAAACTGTGGATCAGATACGGAAAAGGTTTGGAATGGATAGCATAAAAAGGGCATGCTTTTTGCCATCTGCAGGATCTGTAGAAATAGACCATATGGGTGGAGGCGTCAGCCGGGAAAAGCGGACGGTTGATTATTCCCAGGAGAAAATATTATAATATAAGGGGTTGATGAACGTGACCAGATTTGCGCAAGCAACAAAATATGGAATAGATGTAGATAGCGGGATCCCTAAAGGAAACATGTACCATATCGCCTGTTCGGCATGGTTTACATCAACTGGCCAGACTATGCCAAGATATTTTAAGTTTGAGGATGATGCCGGGGAGGTTCAAACAGTAAAGGACATCCTAGTGAAATATACGGAAGAAAAGAATTATTCTGGCATACCGAGCCGTGAATATGGATGCGAAGCCGTAATTGGTGGGTTGATTCGGGAATTTAAACTGATATTTTTCCTGGAGGCTTGTAAATGGGTGATGCTGGTGTGAGGAGCAGCTTATGTGTGGAAGATATTTTATAGATGATGAAATGTGGCGGGAAATCAGGAAAATCTGCAAACAGATTGATGATGCAAAATTGAAAGTGACAGTGGGAGATGTGCGTCCTACCGATATGGCCATGGTTCTGACTGGAATGAAGAATGTGCATCTGGAGGCAATGCGGTGGGGATTTACAAGTAAGTATCAAGACTGGCTGCTTATTAATGCCAGGGCCGAGAGTATTTTATCGAAGCCTGCATTTCGGAACAGCGTGCGGAATTGCCGGTGTGTAATTCCTGCAGCTGGTTTTTATGAATGGAATAAAGAAAAAGAAAAAATCTCTTTTACCATGCCGCAGTCAGATATTCTTTACATGGCCGGTGTCTGGCAGCCAACAGAAAAAGAAAGCCAGTTTACGATCATAACAACTGTTCCTAACAGCTCTGTATCATCGGTACATGACCGGATGCCACTGGTACTGACACCAGAGGAAATACAGCCATGGATCCAGGACTGGAGCACGGCAGAAAGACTTCTGACGAAGACACCTCCGCTTTTGGAGCAGAGGCAGGAATTCGAGCAGTTGTCTATATTTGATATGCAGTAAGGGGATTTCCGAGGAGGATTCTCCGCTCACGGGCCCATTATCTTTTTTGCGCTTTTACCAACAGCATCATGGGACGGCGTAGTTCATCCTTCATGCCTGGAATATCCAGCATATCTGGGGACGGCATAGCTTCTTCCACAGCCTGTAGTGTAAAGCCATTATGTAGCAATCCCATCAAAATCTGCGTTAAAGTATGGTGTTGTTTCACAACATCGTAATCTAAAAAATTTGTGTGCCGTTCTCCGGGCGGATAATAGTTATCGACCGGCCAGAACTGTGCTGTGCCATCATCGGAATAAATCCAATCCTGATTTATTCCGGCAGTGAAAACCGGATGTTTAATTACTTCAGTATCTGATAGCTCATCATAAAAAGAATAACCATCAGGCCTAAAAATATCTTGACCAATTTCTGATATATCGTTGTTGCTGGATTTATGAGTGGGTTCCATGTTTCCTTTGCGTCCGGTATATTGTTCCTATTTTCTCCAGTTACTTTCTGGGCATAGAGACGGTTTGACGCATAAGAGAGCATTTCCTTGGCTGCTTCGGCCTCATGCTCTGATACTTCAAAGGTTCTGCCATCTGCGAAAGAGAGCATTTTCCATTTGCCTGCTTTCTTTTTCGGGGAGATCCATCCGCTGATGTCTGTGAGAAGCGGAAGATAGTAAACACCGGCTGCGTCCTGTTCATCAATGATAAAATGATAAGTGACCGTGAACGATCTGTTTCTGGAAACCGGCTGCATGAGAAAATATTCCGTGCAGAAAAGCTCTCTGATCTGCTTGCGCTGTCCCCATGAATAAAAGTATGAAAGTGTCCGCATGACTGGACCAATGACGATAAGAACGACAAACACTGCGCCTGTCAGCAGCATAAAGGCTGCGTATATCATAATCGACGAGTAATCGCTGAAAGGCGATGCCGCTTCCCGAAGCATCACTCCACAAAGCGGAATCACCAACGCAGCTTCCAGCAGGGAAATCCCACGAAAAATGGCATTCTGGCAAAACAGATAATAAAAGCTGACAAAGGTAACAGCATTCTGCCCACTGTGGTAGCGAAGCGGAATCCGCATAAGCAAAAGTTCAGATAAAAGGCCGACAAGCAGCACCGCTTCCTTACATGCAAGGATATAAATTCCATACATCCATATATGGAGCCAGGTTCCGTAGGAGCCATAAAGGGCCAGTAAATCTCCAACCTTCGCATTTTCCAGAACACTATTCAGGATATTTTCCCCGAAAAACAGGTGATAACCGATGCCCAATATCAATATGATCCATGCAATATAATCAGGAATGCAAGACAGCACCCAGCGTTTGCGGCTGCCGTGCTCATGCCTCCTCTGTCGTAAGAGCCCGATTCCCCATAGAATTGGATAAAGAAATACAATAAGAAGCAGCGCAAGGTTCGTTTGTGGCTGCGTTGTCGTTATGATCAGGCTCAGGCGTTTGGCCTGTGAAGCTGTGCTCTGAAGATTCGGCACATGCGCAAAAATTGATAGCACCGACACAAAGAGTACTGCAAAGACTCCTGGTATCGCCATCAGACTGAATGTTTCTGCTTTTGACTTTCGCTTCACCAGATTATATAGATCGTTAAGATACAGACCTGCATTCAGATAAAGAAGTATCATTGTGAGCCAAAAGTCCGGTAAATAATCGGCATCCGCCGTATACAATCGAAAGAAATTCCAGAGTGTCTCTATCATTTTTCAATTTTCTCCCTATTGAAAGTTATCCTGTTTATTTTTACAGAAATCATATCATATTTTGTCGTAAAAATCCCGATTTGTATTCTTTACGCATTTTGTTAAAATGTCTTTAGTCATTGTAATAATTATCTGGATCTCCGTATTTCAGAACTGCTTCTTGCTGTTCCTCATCATCTAGGTTTCTCATAAACAGCCAGTTTTCCTCGTACATATAATGGGGGTATCTAAATCGTGTTCTTGCAAACGTATTATTTACATAGAGAGCAATATGTTCATCATACTGCTCCACCTTTTCCTCAAATTGAAAACTATAAAGCAGCCAGTTCCATGCGAGAAACAGGAAAAGAAAAGCTGCGGCCGCGAACATCGGTATCATAACAATTCTTTTCCTCCACCCACAGAAGATTTTATTTACCCGCATTGATAAGAAAAATGTCCCTGTTATCAAAGCAATCTGCCAGAATATGCAGAAAACAAGCGCGATGGTGATTGCCCTGTCAGGTATGTAATACCAGCCGCCACCCAGCCAACTTTCGCCAGTAAAAAAGAGAACAGTAAGTACACCAATCATGCCGACTGTGAGCAGCAATATATGGATGCATTTTTTCCTTACCAAGTTTAATCTGAAGACTCCGGGACGTGAGGATGACGATGCAGATGAGACCAAGGTAACTCTGTCCAATAACAACTTCACGGAAGTAGCGAAGATCGTTCTGGAAGGCGTTGGCGGTCCGGAGAATGTGGCTTCTATTGATAACTGCATTACCAGACTCCGTCTTGAGGTCAAGGATTATACCAAGGTCAATGAAAAGCTGATCAAGTCCGCCGGTGTGGCTGGCGTGATGCGTCCAAGCAAGACCTCCGTACAGGTCATCATTGGAACCCAGGTACAGTTTGTTGCAGATGAATTCAAGAAACTCTGCAAATAAGTACGACCTCCCTGGTTTCATGCTATAGACATACGAAAGGGGCTGTTGCTCCATAGATGAGTGATTATCTATGGAACCGCAGCCCCTTTTGCTGTATG
The DNA here is from genome assembly GCA_902475415.1 of uncultured Eubacterium sp. Taxonomy (GTDB): domain Bacteria; phylum Bacillota; class Clostridia; order Lachnospirales; family Lachnospiraceae; genus Eubacterium_I. The sequence continues at coordinate 2,644 of CABRZK010000127.1, read as the reverse complement.
AAAGCGGAAGCTGCAGCGCTATCATCTATTGATGATTTTGCGACAGCTTTTTCTTCCTTATATTAATGAAGGAGTATTTTACCGCTTATTCCAGTGTGCCAGTTACTGATTGCGGGATGGCGAATTCCACCGCGCCCATGTAAGCGGGGGCAACATCCGTTTCATCAAAGGTGATCACAAGTTCGCCTTTTTCATTGAAATAAAAGCTTTCATCGCCTCGTAATTCTTTAAAATCCCATTCTGGCATATCGCTGTTGTAAAAATAGGTGACAGAGGAATCGGCGGCCATTTGTGCCTGCATCTGTTCCTTTATATTGTCGCTGATCGCAGTGAGCATTTCTGGCTTGTTGCGGAAAAGATCAGACAAAGAAATCATTTTGCCGGTGCGTTTATCAATGGTGAAAACTTTGGTATATTCGGTTCCACTGGCCATTACCAGAGTGGTATCAATTCGCAGGCAGAGATAGTTGGGGGTATCCGTTACCACCTGATAGGAAGAAGTGAGCGAGTAATTGCCCTCTCCCTGGGATGAGCGCAGGTCGCTTTCATACTGTGCGATTAAGGCATTGGCATATTCTTCGATGCTCTGGTTGACCTCTGCCGGTGCAGACTCTATTTCTGGGACATCCACTTTAGCTTCAAAGTGATTGGTCTGGTCTTCGTAAGTCCGGAAGGTGACGATTTTGGAGATTGGGCCAAGGATAGGGACATTTTCCATGGCATTTGCAATGGTAGGGTTTATGTTTGTGAGGATTACCAGCGCGGCCATGGCTGCCACAGCAGTTGCACCGGTGTTCCGTAAAATATAAATAATATGTGATTTCTTTTTCCGTTCGCCTGATTTTGTGGAATGTGACTGGACAGCGGTTGCTGCCTTGCCCTGTGCAATTCCAGCTAAAATACGTTCTTTGGCATGTGGAGAAACGGGGATCTGTTCATATTCCTGCTTTAATTCATCAATAGTGTGATTGCTTTCTTTCATAGTAAGAACTCCTTTCCGAATTAGTTGGTGTCAGGTGCTTCCAGGTTGATACGCAGCTTTTTTAAAGAACGGTAAAGCCTGGTTTTTACAGTACTCAGATTTTCATTTACAGCCAGTGCAATATCTTCCAGTTTCATATCTTCGCAATACCGTAGGACGACGATGGTACGGTTTTGAGGTTCCAGGCTCTCTAGGGCATTTTTTAAATCTGTTTCCTGGTAAACATCTTCCGATGCCTGTTCTGGAAGCTCTCCAGGCAGATCTTCTTTTTTTCTGCTTCTTAAAAGATCCATGGTGGTATTTACTACAATCCTGCAGATCCAGGAATAAAGTTTGGAGGGATCTTTTAAGGAGTTGCACTGGCATATCGCTTTGCAGGCGCTTTCCTGAACAATATCCAGGGCATCATCTTCATTGTAAACATAGCTGTAAGCTAACCGGTATAGCCGGTCATATTTTTCAATCAGGACCTGTTCGGTCTGTACGGTAATTGAATCCCGCGCGCTAGAATGGATCATTACATATTTTCCTTTCTTTTTGTTTTCATATATTAGACGGATAAAGAGAAGAAAAAGTTGCAAGGAAATTATAACTTAATCTATATTTTTCGCGCAATGGCTTCGTATATGTATGGGATATGCCAGGAATGGTATCCTGCAGTGAGAAATGTTCCTTGTTAATTAGCCCGGGCAATGTTATAATCAAAACAAGATTATTTCTTTCGATGATAGTGGCCTCTGGCCATGGATGAGATCTTTCATGGATCATTGAAAAGGGGTAGTCTATTTTTTTAGTCAATGCATGAGTGTGCATTGGCTTTTTTTATTTTATAGACGAACCAGGAAAGGAGAGAAACTATGTCCGAGGTTACACGGATGTATGAACTGCTCTATGAAGAGCGATGGGATGAAAAAAAGCAAAAGGAACGACGGAATGAAGCGGCATTTTTTTCACCGGAGAGTCCGATCACCAGAGAAATTCCAATCGAAGAATTGTTTGATGTTCTTGATGCCGGAGTATGGGCATATCAGACGCGGTACAATTCGGAGGCACTGGTGCATAGCTTTTTTGAACAGATCAAGCGCTGTTCTGTAGTGAAACGACGGAGAATGCTGTAAGAGGAGGGAGAAAGTGAGCAATATTGTAAAATGGGCAGCAGTCAGTGATGAGGAAACTTTCGCAAAAGTTCGAGTGGAATTTTCCTTCGGTGACGGAAGTGCTGTTCAAAAAACAGTTACGATGGCCGATTTCATCAGAGCCATGAGCACGATTGAAGCAGAGCAGGAGAGATGCCTTGAAATTGGACAGATACCAAATGGATTTTATGACGGGGTACTGATCCAGAATAAGGAACAGAGTTTTGATGTGATCATCACGGTTTCGGCACATCTGGGGGTTATTTATCTGTTTGGAGTGCCAAAGCAGGTTGTGTTTCCGGATCTGGCATTTCTGTTTAAGGTAAGAGAGGGGATGGTATCCGCCTCTTTTTGTTTTGCCTTAAAGCGGGATGAATCCGGGATGATCGGGCCGGCCAGCAGGTTATGTTATTACCCATTTGGAAATGTATATGATAATGGGAAAATATGTTGGGGAAATACGGTATTTCCGAAAATGACTTCGATCAAAGATGCGGAGAAGCTGATCCAGGCATTTTTTGATGCA